>NZ_SMKA01000316.1 GCF_004348455.1 Kribbella albertanoniae | reverse complement strand
CGTTCGGGGACGTGCTGGTTTGTCATGCGACGCCTCGGGACGACGAGGAGGTCGTGCTGGTGGACAGTCCGATCGCTCGGTGGCTCGACGTACTGGGCGGTGTGCCGGACAGCATCAGGACAGTGGTGTGCGGCCACACCCACATGCCGTTCGTACGGCAGGTGGATCGGCGGACTGTGGTCAACGCCGGAAGTGTGGGGATGCCGTACGGCGCTCCGGGTCCCAGCTGGGCGCTGGTCACGCCGGAAGGGGTTCAGCTCCGCCGGTCGGCCCTGGATCGGGAGTCGGCGGCACACCAGATCGTCCAGACGTCGTCGTACCCGGGCCGGCAGCAGTGGGTGGATGAGTACCTGCTGACCAACTACTCCGACACGGAGGCGCTCGACGCGTTCAGAGCCCGAGCTGAGGGGTGAGCGGCTACGGTCGTGGGGTGTTCGCGCGGCGGCGGAAGCATTTCGGCACTCCGGCTGACAAGGCGACGTATGCGACTCTGCATACCGCCTCGTTGGCCAGTCCATACCTGCGCGAAGGGCTAACCCCCGCCGCAGCCGGTAAAGCGAGCCGCCACCTCAGAGACCTCCTCGGTACGGCGGCCATCGCGATCTGCGACTCCTCCGGCGTACTGGCGTGGGACGGGGTCGGCGGCGCGTACGAGAGCAACCACCGTCGTGACGCCCGCTCCCTGGCCGGACCGACTCTCCGCACCGGCCGGACCGCAGTACTCGGCGTCCACGACGTTGCCTGCGGAGACCCGCAGTGCCCGATCCGTACGGCGTCCGTCGCGCCGATCGTGATCGAGGAGCGCGTGGTCGCCGTACTGGTCGCGTACAGCGAGCGGTCGTCGGCAGCACTGGTCAGGGCGACCGAAGAGGTCGCCCGCTGGGTGTCTGGTCAGGTAGAGCTCGCAGAGCTCAACAAGGAACGCACCCGAGCCATGGAGGCCGAGCTGCGCGCACTGCGCGCTCAGATCAGCCCGCACTTCATCTACAACGCCCTGGCTGCCATAGCGTCGTTCGTCCGCACAGACCCGGAGCGAGCGCGTGAGCTGCTGCTGGAGTTCGCTGACTTCTCCCGCTACGCACTGCGTCGTGGCGGCGAGTTCACCACGCTCGCCGACGAGCTGCGCAATGTGGAGCGCTATCTGGTTCTAGAGCAGGCCCGCTTCGGTGAGCGGCTGACCGTCTCGCTCCAGATCGCGCCTGAGGTGCTGCCGGTCGTCGTACCGTTCCTGGTCGTCCAGCCGCTGGTGGAGAACGCCGTACGGCACGGTCTGGAGGGCACCACCGGTATCGGCCGGATCACCATCCGCGCCCGGGACCAGATCAACGAGGCGGAGATCAGCGTCGAGGACGACGGCGCCGGCAGCGACCCCGAGGTCATCCGCGCGGTCCTCGCCGGTGAGTCTTCCAGCGACTCGATCGGCCTCGGCAACGTGGACGCGCGACTACGGCAGGTGTACGGCGACGCCTACGGCCTGGTCGTCGAGACGCAGGTCGACGCGGGCACGAAGGTGACCTTCCGGATTCCCAAATACTCCTCAGGGGTGCACGCATCACCCTAAGGTGAGGGTTATGGCGGAGATACCACTGCGGGCGCTGGTCGCGGACGACGAGGAGCCGGCGCTCAACGAGCTGGTGTACCTGCTCCGGCGTGACGACCGGATCGGTGAGATCCGGACTGCCTCCAACGGCCCCGAGGCGCTGAAGATCCTGCAGGCGGCCGACCTGGACGTGGTGTTCTGCGATATCAAGATGCCCGGTCTGGACGGGATCGACCTGGCCCGGGTGCTGTCGAAGTTCGCCAGCCGCCCGCAGATCGTCTTCGTCACCGCGTACGACGAGCATGCGGTCCAGGCGTTCGAGCTGGAGGCCACGGACTACGTGATGAAGCCGGTCCGCGCTGAGCGGCTGGCCGAGGCAGTCCGGCGCGTGGTCACCGCCGGTGCACCGGCGTCACCGGCACCTGCCGATGAAGGTGACGAGGTGATCCCGGTGGAGCTGGCCGGGGTGACGCGGTTCGTGCAGCGCTCGTCGGTCCGCTATGTCGAGGCCCAGGGCGACTACGCCCGGCTGCACACCGGCCAGAACTCACACCTGGTCCGCATCCCGCTCAGCACGCTGGAGGAGCGCTGGCGCGACGCAGGCTTCACCCGGATCCATCGCAGTACTCTCGTCGCTCTCGCGCACGTGGACGAGATGCGCGTCGAGAGCGGCCGCTGCGCCGTGCGGGTCGGTGATGACTGGCTTCCGGTCAGCCGGCGGCACACACGTGAGCTCCGCGACCTCCTGGTCCGCTCCACCTCACTGCGCCCATGACATGAGCACGAACACACCTCCGGGTCCCCGCCGCGTCCGAGTGACGAGTCCGCGGACCAGTGCGGCCCGTCGGCCGACCACTCCGGCCGGTACGCGGGAGATCGACGAGCAGACGCGGCTCGGTGAGGTCTACATGAACTCGCTGATCCAGTCCCAGCTCCGCCTGACTCTCGCAGTGATCGGCGGCACCGCTCTGATCCTCGGCAGCATCCCCTTGCTGTTCTGGCTGGTCCCGCCGACCCGGACCTTCGCGATCCTCGGCCTCCCGCTCCCCTGGATCATCCTCGGCATCGTCGTCTACCCGGTCGTGTACGTCGCCGCCCGCATCTACGTCCGCAAGGCAGAACGCATCGAGACCGAGTTCACCGAGTTCGTCGGGCGGCAGTAGTCATGTCCTCAGCAATGAGCCTGACGGGCATCGGACTGGTGATCGTGGCAACGATCGGGATCGGTCTGTTCGGGCTGCGGATCTCCCGGACCACCAGCGACTTCTACGTCGCCAGCCGGGCGGTCACGCCGCGCTGGAACGCGTCTGCCATCAGCGGTGAGTATCTGAGCGCCGCATCGTTCCTGGGCGTCGCCGGTCTGGTGCTGGTGAACGGCGCCGACATGCTGTGGTTCTCAGTCGGCTACACCGTCGGCTACCTGATGCTGCTCGTCCTCGTAGCTGCACCACTCCGCCGTTCCGGCGCTTACACACTGCCCGACTTCGCCGAAACCCGCTTCCAGTCGGCCATGGTGCGCCGCATCTGCTCCGGCCTGGTTGTCGGCATCGGAACGCTCTATCTACTGCCACAACTGCGCGGAGCTGGTCTGACGTTCCAGACCGTCACCGGAGCGCCACCGGATGTCGGTGCGGCCGTCGTGGCCGTCATCGTGGTGATCAACGTGGCCGCGGGCGGCATGCGCTCGATCACCTTCGTCCAGGCCTTCCAGTACTGGCTGAAACTCACAGCACTGGCCACACCGATCTTCGTCATCCTGATCGCCTGGCGCTCCGGCGACCACCAGATCGGCGTACTCCATTCACTGCAAGGTGCTGCCGCCGAATGGGCCGAACCGCTCTCCACTGCCGGTGGCCGCGACCACCCGCTCTATTCGACCTATTCGCTCTTACTGGCCTTGTGTTTCGGCACCATGGGCCTTCCCCACGTACTGGTCCGCTTCTACACGAACCCGGACGGCCGCGCAGCCCGCCGTACGACGGTTGTCGTCCTGGCCCTGCTCGGAATGTTCTACCTGTTCCCACCGGTCTACGCGATCCTCGGCCGCTCGTTCGCGCCAGACCTGGTCACAGGTGCAGCGGACACCGTCGTACTGGAGCTGCCCAGCCGCATCTTCCCCGGTACGACGGGAGACCTGCTCGGAGCGCTGGTCGCAGCCGGAGCTTTCGCCGCGTTCCTGTCCACCTCATCCGGACTGACCGTCGCGATCGCCGGAGTGATCGACCAGGACCTGCTGCGAACCAGACTGACCCGTCTGACCGGTGGGGACTACCTGGCCGTCAACAGCTTCCGCATCGCCGCACTGCTCGCAATGACTGTCCCGTACGTCGCCTTCCGGCTCACCGGCGCCCTGAGCCTCGCGGACACCGTGGGACTCGCGTTCGCCGTAGCGGCCTCGACCTTCTGCCCGATGCTGGTCCTCGGCATCTGGTGGCGCCGCATGTCGACCACCGGCGCCGCAGCCGGTCTGATCGTCGGCGGTGTCGCGGCCAGCGCAGCCGCCCTGATCAACGTGATCGGCGCCCCCACCGCCGGCTGGCCACGCGCCCTGGTCGTCCAGCCGGCCGCCTGGACGATGCCGCTCGCCTTCCTCACCGTCATCGTGGTCTCCAAGCTGACGCCGCAGTCGATCCCCGCCGGGGCCGCCCGCAGCCTGGTCCGCCTGCACACCCCTGAAGCCGTCAACGTCGACCGCAACCCCACGCCACTGCCCTGACCTTGGGGCCGCTGGTCGTGGGGGATCGACCGTTCACCGCACGAGGTCGGCCCGCCGGTCGCCCGGGCTGGGCCGCTGAGCGCTCGATGCGTGTGGGTGCTGTCGGGCGGGCGTGAGCTGGACCACAGTACGGGGCAGCACACACTGCCGGTTCCGCCCGGCCTATCCCCTGTCTGGAGGTCCCGCGCATGAGTGATACCCGGCCGGGCGACCCGGAACTGACGACGTACCGAGATGTTCAGCTGTCACCGGACTTCTCCGAACTGCGCCGCCGGTTCCGCCGCTTCGTGTTCCCGATGACCGGACTGTTCCTGGTCTGGTACTTCGTCTACGTCCTGCTCGCCGACTACGCGCCGAAGTTCATGGCTCACAAGGTCGCCGGCAACATCACCGTCGGCCTGCTGTTCGGGCTCGGCCAGTTCGTCTCCACGTTCGCGATCACGTTGCTCTACGTCCGCTGGGCCGACAAGAAGTTCGACCCGGACGCCAAGCACCTGCGTGACCAGATCGAGGGAGAGACCAAGTGAGCGCGCCAATGCTGTTGCCGCAGGCAACCGTCGGGGACCCCAAGGTGAACATCGCGATCTTCGCGCTGTTCGTGGTGGCGACCCTGGCCATCGTGATCCGGGCCTCCCGCAACAACAAGAGCGCGGCCGACTTCTACGCCGGCGGCCGTTCCTTCACCGGCCCGCAGAACGGCATCGCGATCGCCGGTGACTATCTGTCCGCCGCGTCGTTCCTCGGCATCGCCGGCGCCATCGCGCTGAACGGGTACGACGGCTTCCTGTACTCGATCGGCTTCCTGGTGGCCTGGCTGGTGGCGCTGCTGCTGGTCGCGGAGCTGCTCCGGAACACCGGCCGGTTCACGATGGCCGACGTACTGTCGTTCCGGCTCAAGCAGCGTCCGGTCCGGATGGCCGCGGCCATCTCGACGCTGGGTGTCTGCTTCTTCTACCTGCTGGCCCAGATGGCCGGCGCCGGTGGCCTGGTGGCACTGCTGCTGGGCATCTCCGACCGGGCCGGGCAGAGCGTCGTGATCGCGGTCGTCGGCATCATCATGATCACGTACGTGCTGGTCGGCGGCATGAAGGGCACCACCTGGGTGCAGATCGTCAAGGCGGTGCTGCTGGTGCTCGGCGCCGGCATCATGACGCTGTGGGTGCTGGCGAAGTACGCCTTCAACCTGTCCAGCCTGCTGGGCGCCGCAGTCGACAAGAGCCCGGCGGTCGGGGAGAAGCTCCTCAGCCCGGGTCTCCAGTACGGCGCAACGGGGATCAGCAAGCTCGACTTCATCTCGCTCGGCCTGGCCCTGGTTCTCGGTACGGCGGGTCTGCCGCACGTCCTGATGCGCTTCTACACCGTGCCGAACTCGCGTGAGGCCCGTCGCAGCGTCAGCTGGGCGATCTGGATCATCGGCATCTTCTACCTGTTCACCCTGGTGCTCGGGTACGGCGCCGCGGCGCTGGTCGGACCGGACGTGATCCGCGCGGCTCCGGGCAAGGCGAACTCGGCAGCCCCGCTACTCGCCTACGAGCTCGGCGGCGAGATCCTGCTGGGTGTCATCTCGGCGGTCGCCTTCGCGACCATCCTGGCCGTGGTGGCCGGCCTGACGATCACCGCGAGCGCGTCCTTCGCGCACGACATCTACGGCCAGGTGATCAAGAAGGGCCAGGTCAGCGGCGACGGCGAGGTCCGGGTCGCCCGGATCACCGTGCTGGTGATCGGTGCGGTCGCGATCGTCGGCGGCATCTTCGCCAACGGCCAGAACATCGCATTCCTGGTGGCGCTCGCCTTCGCGGTAGCGGCCAGCGCGAACCTGCCGACCATCCTGTACTCGCTGTTCTGGCGGCGCTTCAACACCCGCGGCGCGCTCTGGAGCATCTACGGCGGTCTCGGCTCGGCGATCTTCCTGATCGTCTTCAGCCCGGTCGTCTCCGGCAAGGTGGACAAGAAGACCGGCGCGAGCCTGTCGATGATCACCGACACAGGAATCGACTTCAGCTGGTTCCCGCTGGACAACCCCGGCATCGTCTCGATCCCGCTGGCCTTCGTGCTCGGCATCGTCGGCACGCTGACCAGCAAGGAGCAGGTCGATGTCGACAAGTTCGCCGAGATGGAGGTCCGCTCCCTGACCGGTGCGGGCGCCGAGAAGGCGGTCGCGCACTAACCCCTAGACCTGTCAGGTAGGTCCTGCCGAACGCAGGCGGACCTGCCTGGCAGCCCCAAAGTTCCGCCTCCAGAAGGTCCCGGTATTCCCCTGAACCGGGACCTTCTGCTGTATCGCTTTAGAACTTCAGTGAAGGCCAGACTTCGAGGAACGCCTCGATGGACGCCTTGCCGCGCGCTTCCTCGATCGCGTGCAGGCGGCCGAAGGTGAACGCGTTGCCACCCTCCAGGTGCACCTGTACGGCGAGCTCCCGCAGCAGGTCGCGGGACACCACCGAGTCCTGGAAGTCGCCGAGAATCTCCTGCACCTCCTCGCCCCGCGTGGCCAGCCTGGTGCCCTCGTCACTCAACACCGGTACGGCGGCCTCTCCGGCGTACCGGAGTCGTTTCGCGGCCTTGCGCACCTCGTGGAGCTCGTGGTCCTGCTCCTCCGCCGTCTCGGCGTCCTGCGCCCGGCGAACCGCTTTGCTCATCCGCTTCAGGTCGTGGTGCAGCAACTCGGGGAGCTGTTTGGCGGCCTTCCGGTTGTGACCGGTCAGCGGCGGCTCGGCGATCAGCTGATCGAGCGTGTCCAGCAGCCGGAAGTACCGCTCGCTCTCCAGCGCGGCCAGCGCACCCGCCCGGCCCTCCTTGTAGACCGCGCGCAGATGGTCGTCGATCCGCGCGGCCACCCGGCCCATCACCAGCTCGACCGGCTGCTCACCGACCTCGGCAGCGAAGTGCGCGCGCTGAACCTCGGCATCCCGCGCCACCCCGAGCTCACCGGCCAGCCATTTCAGCTCGGCCCGGATCTCGTCACCGACCTCGCGGTCGATGAGCGGACGGAACGTCGCCAGCGCCGACCGCAGCCGCCGGGTCGCGACCCGGAACTTGTGGATCCCTTCCGGCGCATCCCGCCGTACCTCAGGATCCCGCTGGCGGATCGCTCGCACCTGGTCGATGGCGTACGCCCGGAACACGTCAGCCGTCCGCGGCTTCTCGGGCAGCTCCCACTCGTCGCGGGCCGGCACCCGATCGCCGAGGGCGCGCGCCAGCTTGCTCGGTCCGGCTGCCGGCTCGGCACCGGCAGAACGCAGTACAGCCTCGGCCGCCGCCAGCAGCTCGCGGTCGCCGCCGACCAGCTCGACCTCCCACTCACGCCAGCTGTCCGGCTCGCTGTCACCTGCCGTCGCCGTGACGCGGTCATCGGCCAGCTCAGCCAGTACGTCGCCGTTCGCGTCGAGCAGGCGGTGCACCACGCGGCGCGTCTGCAGCGTGACCACCGGGATCAGCTCGTTGTCGCGGACGTGCACCCGGACCGAGCGGACGAGCGCGATCGGAACCTTCCGAACCGCCCGGCCGAGCGGATACTGCACCTCGAGCCGCGCGCCGGACGACTTCGGGAACTTCACGTGCCAGCCGTCGTCCTCACCGCCGGTCCGCCGGCGCAAGGTCACACTGTTCGCGGCGAGGTCCAGCGCCTCGGTGTCGAAGTACACCGCCTCCAGGTCGAGCTCGACCGGTTGCGCAACGCTCGCCACCCCAGGTAACTCGTGCAGCGCCGGAAGATGGGTCGACTCGGCGACGTCGTACTTGGTCTCGATCTCGGTCTGCTCGGTCGGCATGCCTCTTGTTTACCAGCAGTTCATGAACTGGTCAGGCGAGTGCCCGCAAGTCGGCTATGAGCCGTTCCAGATCGCGGTCGGGGATGCCGTTGGTCGAGGTGGTCCGGAGTTGCCGCCGGCGGTTGCGCTGCAGGCCCCACACGGTCAGTACGACGACCGCCACGAATCCGATCATGTCCGCCCAATCCCGCGGAAGAACGTGTAGTGGAAGGTGCCGCCGGGCTCGGCCGTCCGCTCCAGGTCCCGGATGCCTGCGGCCCATTCGGCTGGTGTGAGCAGACGTTGAGCGAGAGCTTGCTCACGTACGGACTCGACCATCGCAATGAACGTCTTCCGGGTGAAGCCGTCGACCAGGTGCGGCAGCGTCTCGTCGGCGTACACGGTCCTTGGCTCGGTGCGGACGTCGTCGTACCCGGCCGCCGCGAGGAGCGGTTGCACCCGGCGGCCGATGAGCGAGTCGCCGCCGGCCTCGGCCTGCAGATCGACCAGGCACTCGATCACGGCCTGCGCGGCCGCACTGCGCGGGTGATAGAACGCCGACTGGTGATCGCCCTCGATGACCGTGATGGTTCCGCCGGGCCGCAGCAGTTGGCGCAGGCCGATCAGCGCAGCGGTCGGATCGCGGAGGTGTTCGAGGACGAAGCAGACGAAGATGTGGTCGAACTCCTCACCCTGGAGCTCTTCAAGGTCGGCGCACCGCCACTCGACCCGCGCATCGGGGCCGACTCGCTCTTTGGCTTGGGCGAGCGACTCCTCGGAGATGTCGATCGCGACCAGATCGATCCCGGGATGCCGGGTGACCAGCTGGACCGTCTGGGCGCCGACCCCACAGCCGGCTTCGAGCACCCGCGCTCCCGGCGGATACGCGATGCCACCGTGCAGGAGCTCGGCCAGAGTCTGCGCCTGATCTGCGAGCCGACGCGTCTCCGCCGGGGTGTAGCCATGCACGTAATCGGTTCTCATAACTCCACGGTGCCGTCACAATGGTCCGATGGACAGGTCCAATCGTGGTGACTTCAGCAGGACCAATGGAGCGGACTTCCTCCAGTTGAACGCTATGGAAGCCCCAGCTGGCGGTTTGGCCGACTGGCTGACCGACCAACTCCGAGCCGCGATCTCCGACGGCCGGCTGGCGATCGGCAGCCGCCTCCCGTCCAGCCGATTACTGGCGGCCGAACTGCAGGTCTCCCGCGGCGTCGTCACCGAGGCCTACCAGCGACTCACCGAGGACGGCCAGGTCAGCGGCCGAGGGCGCTCGGGGACAGTCGTGGTCGCCGCTCCGGCCGTGGCCCCCGCGCCGCCACGCGCCCAGTCACGGGTGCCACGGATCGATGCGCCCGGCCTCGACATCTTCGACACCCTTCGCGCTGCCCCGGCCCGGATCGATCTGACCCCCGGCGTACCGGATCTCGCCTCGTTCCCCCGCGCCGCCTGGCTGCGCTCCGAACGCGCAGTCCTCAGCAACCTCGAGGCCTCCGCCTTCGGGTACGGCGACCCCTCCGGTACGCCGGAATTGCGCGCGGCCGTCTCGACCTGGCTGGCCCGCTACCGCGGAATCACCGCCACCCCGGACGAGGTGATCATCGTCGCCGGAGTCGCCCAGGCCATCGCCCTGCTCACCCAACTCCTCGCAGCTCGTGGAATCACCGAGATCGCGGTGGAGGATCCGAGCTCACTCGGTTCGCGTCAGCACCTGGAGGAATGGCAACTCCGGACCCGGCCGATCCCGGTGGACTCCGGTGGACTGCAGGTCGACGTACTGCGTCAGTCGGGTGTTGATGTGGTCATGGTGACTCCGGCGCACCACTTCCCGACAGGCGTCGTACTGGAGGGTGAACGGCGGCGCGACCTCCTGCAGTGGGCCGCCGACGGTGGGCTGATCTTCGAGGACGACTACGACGCCGAGCACCGCTACGACCGCCCGCCGATCCCAGCCCTGCGGTCGATGCAGACCGAGCAGGTGATCTACGCCGGCAGCATCTCCAAGATCCTCGCACCCGCGCTGCGGATCGGCTGGATCGTCCCACCGGCCGCCTACCGCGACGAGTTCATCGCGCTCAAACGCCGCGCCGACCTGGGCAACGCCGCCCTCCCCCAACTCACCCTCGCGCACCTGATGAACTCCGGCGAACTGGAACGCCAACTCCGCTACGTCCACCGCCGCCACCGCACCCGCCGCGACGCCATGGCCACCGCCATCACCAACTACTTGCCCACCGCAACAGTCCACGGAGCCGCCGCCGGCCTCCACCTGACCATCACTTTCCCTCCGGACATCGACGACGTAGCCCTGGCCACCGCCGCCCTGGCCGCCGGCATCAAAGTCCACCCCCTCTCCTGGCA
>NZ_SMKA01000315.1 GCF_004348455.1 Kribbella albertanoniae | reverse complement strand
GTGCGGCGGAGTCGGCAGGGACGGCGGTGCGGCGGTGCGGCGGGGGCGGTTGGCGCGTCGCTCGGATGCGGCCGGTCTCCTGCCGCGGTGGTTGCTCGCTGCTGCGGGCGGCGTTACAGAGGAGGTGCGGCTGGGCGAGTCTTTGGCTGGCCGACCTGGCGAGGTCGGCGGGCAGAGGCGAACGTTGGCTGACGGGCTGACGGGCTGACGGGCTGACGGGCTGACGGCTGACGGGCTGCGGTTGCTGCCGGTGGTGATGGAGCTTGTCTGCTGACCCGTCGCGGTGGTCGAGGCAGATCGGGCTGGTTGCGGGTGCTGTACGCGGTTGTCCGGCGCCGTTGGGGAGTCCTACCTCCCGAAAACGACGGGTAGAACTCCCCAGCCCCGCAATAACCCGCCGAACGGCCGAACCGCGTACATCTACTGGGGACTCCGGACACGCGATCAGATGTCCGAGCTCCCCACTAGGTGACCGCAGTACACCCGGCTCGCCCTGCACGCCGGGCGGGCCGGACCTTGGGCACCCATCAACCACGTTCAGGCCGCGCGCATGGCTGAACCGTGCACAACGTCATACCAGCTCGTGTGGCTCAGGCAATGGAAATCGCGGTCACTATCTGGGGACCTCGGGCATCCGATCACGTGTCCCAGGTCGCCGCGTCGTGACCCAGGTCCCCATCGCCGGGTCCAGGGGGTGAGATGGGTGGGGGAGTGGTTGACGAATGTCTAGTTCGTGGGTCGACAATGGGGTTATGACTCGCGTGTTGATCTTGGTGCAGCGTCGCCACATCGACCTGCTGCGCGTCGCTTCCCAGGCGTGTTGATTCCAGCGGTCGGCCTCATCCCACCTCATCCGGAATCCCCTGGGAAACAAGGAGTTTCAGCTCATGTCAACCTCATCGCTTCGCCCTGCCCTGTCCGAAATCACCCCGTCCACGCCGCAGGAGTGGATCCAGCGTGCTGCCGAGGTGGCTGCGATTCTCGCCGTCGACGCGGCGGAACGTGATCGCGCCGGCGCCACGCCGTACGACGAAGTTCAGCTGCTGAAGGACTCCGGTCTCGTCACGCTCCTCGGCCCGGCCGAGCATGGGGGTGGCGGTCAGACCTGGCCGACGGCGTACCAGGTCATTCGGACCGTGGCGACGGCCGACGGGTCGATCGGGCAGCTGCTTGGGTATCACCTGCTGTGGTTCTGGGCTGCGCGGCTGGTCGGGACCAAGGAACAGATCGCCGCGGTCGAGGAGCAGGCGACCAAGAACAAGTGGTTCTTCGGTGGTGCGGTGAATCCGCGCGACGCCGATGTGGTCGTCACCGACGAAGGCGACACCATCAGCTTCAGCGGGCGCAAGAGCTTCTCGACCGGCAGCAAGGTCTCCGATGTGACTGTGCTCGAGGGCACACTGCTTGACAGCGGCAACCATGTCTTCGTGATCGTGCCGTCCGATATCGACGGCCTGACCTTCCACGACGACTGGGACAACATCGGCCAGCGGCTGACCGAGAGCGGCAGCGTCAGCCTCAACCACGTCCGGGTCGGCTGGGACCAGGCGGCCGGGTTCGTCGGCAAGACCTTCCAGCCGCGCGTCTACAACACGCTGAACGTGCCGACCATCCAGTTGGTCTTCGTGAACTTCTACCTGGGTATTGCGCGCGGCGCGCTCGAGACCGCGATCACCTACACGCGTGAGAAGAGTCGCTCCTGGCTGCACGGCGGTTATGCGACCGCAATCGACGAACCAGCCGTCATCGACGCGTACGGCGATCTGCAGTCGAAGCTGTGGGCCGTCGAAGCGCTGGCCGATGCGGTTGCCCTGGAAGGTCAGGTCATCCACGAGAACGCCTGGGAGGTGACCGAGCAGCAGCGTGGTGAGCACGAAGTCCGCGTGGCTGCGGTCAAGGCGCGAGCCACCGAGGTCGCGCTCGAGGTGACCAGCCGGATCTTCGAGGTCACCGGCGCCCGGTCGACTGCCACGATCGAAGGGCTCGATCGGTTCTGGCGCAATGTGCGGACCCACACCTTGCACGACCCGGTGGCGTACAAGCGGCGCGAAGTCGGCCGGCATCTGCTCGTCGGTGAACTGCCCGAGCCGACCTGGTACAGCTGATGTCGACCGAACGCGTCGCGGACGAGATCAAGTTCGCCTACTGGGTTCCCAATGTCAGCGGTGGACTCGTCACGAGTGACATCGAGCAACGGACGAGCTGGGACTTCGAGTACAACAAGAAGCTGGCGCAGACGGCCGAGCGGGTCGGGTTCGAGTACGCGCTCAGCCAGGTCCGCTACACCGCGAGCTACGGTGCTGAGTTCCAGCACGAATCGACCAGTTTCAGTCTCGCCCTGCTGCTGGCGACCGAGCGGCTGAAGGTCATTGCCGCGGTGCATCCCGGGCTGTGGCAGCCCGGCGTACTGGCGAAGTTCGGTGCGACTGCGGACCACCTTTCAGGTGGGCGGTTCGCGGTGAATGTGGTCAGCGGGTGGTTCAAGGGTGAGTTCACGGCGTTGGGGGAGCCGTGGCTGGAGCACGATGAGCGTTACCGGCGGTCGGCGGAGTTCCTGCAGGTGTTGCGGAAGCTGTGGACCGAGGACAACGTCGAGTTCGCCGGTGACTTCTACCGCATCCGCGACTTCACACTGAAGCCCAAGCCCGGGGTGTTTCCGGAGCTGTTCCAGGGCGGCAACTCGACCGCGGCGCGCGACAACGCGGGGAAGCATTCGGACTGGTACTTCTCCAACGGGAAGGACTTCGACGGCGTCACCGAACAGCTCCTCGACGTACGGCGGGTCGCCCAGGGTGCCGGTCGTGAAGTGAAGTTCGGACTGAACGGGTTCATCATCGCCCGGGACACCGAGCAGGAGGCCCGCGACGTACTGCGGGAGATCGTTGCCAAGGCCAACAAACCGGCCGTGGAGGGATTCCGGGACGCGGTCACCCAGGCCGGGCGGTCGGCGCCGGACGGCAAGGGCATGTGGGCGGACTCGTCGTACGAGGATCTCGTCCAGTACAACGACGGCTTCCGGTCAGAGCTCATCGGTACGCCGGAGCAGATCGCCGAGCGGATCGTCGCGTACCGGCGCCGCGGGGTCGACCTGATCCTCGGTGGCTTCCTGCACTTCCAGGAGGAGATCGAGTACTTCGGCGCCCGGGTCCTCCCGTTGGTCCGTGAACTGGAGGCTGCCGAACGCGGTGCCGAACTGGAGCTCGCCGCGGTCTAGAAAACGACGCGGCGTCTATAAACGACGAAGAGGGTTCAACCCGGGGGCGGGGTGAACCCTCTTCGTTTCAACAACCGAACTAAGCGCCGGCGCCTTCCTGCTTCACACCGGCGACCGCGGTCGGGTCGTCGATCCGGTACTTGCGGGCCGCCTCGGCCGCGACCTCCCGCTTGACGTCACCGCGCTTCGCGAGGATCTGCAGCGCCGCCACGACGACCGACTCGGCGTCGACCTGGAAGTGCCGCCGGGCCGCGGCCCGGGTGTCGGCCAGACCCCAGCCGTCGGTCCCGAGCGAGGTGTAGTCGTTCGGCACCCAGCGCGAGATCTGGTCCTGCACCGCGCGCATGAAGTCGCTGACCGCGACAACCGGACCCTTGGTGTCCTTCAGCTGCTCGGTGATGAACGGAACCTGCTCCGGCTCCTCCGGGTGCAGCAGGTTGTGCTCCTCGGCCGCGATCGCGTCCCGGCGCAGCTCGTTCCACGAGGTCACCGACCAGATGTCGGCGGCCACCGAGTACTCCTCGGCGAGAATCTGCTGGGCCTTGCGGATCCACGGCAGCGCGACACCCGAGCCGAGCAGCTGGATGCGCGGTACGTCGTCACCCGCGGCGGTCTCGTACTCCTCGAAGCGGTACATGCCCTTGAGCAGGGCCGCGACGTCGAGATCCTTCGGCTCGGCCGGCTGGGCCACCGGCTCGTTGTAGACCGTCAGGTAGTAGAAGACGTCCTCGCCGTACGGCTTGTCCTTGTCCAGCCCGTAGCCGTACATCCGGCGCAGGCCGTCCTTGACGATGTGCGCGACCTCGTAGGCGAACGCGGGGTCGTAGTGCACGGCCGCCGGGTTCGACGAGGCGAGCAGCGGCGAGTGACCGTCCGCGTGCTGCAGACCCTCACCCGTCAGCGTCGTGCGGCCCGCGGTGGCGCCGATCACGAAACCACGGCCGAGCTGGTCGCCGAGCGCCCAGAGCTGGTCACCGGTCCGCTGGAACCCGAACATCGAATAGAAGATGTAGAACGGGATCATCGGCTCGCCGTGCGTCGCGTACGCCGTACCGGCCGCGATCATCGAGCCCATCGCGCCGGCTTCGCTGATGCCCTCGTGCAGCAGCTGACCCTTCTCGGACTCCTTGTAGGCAAGGAGAAGCGCGCGGTCGACCGCTTCGTACTGCTGGCCGTGCGGCGAGTAGATCTTCGCCGTCGGGAACATCGAGTCCATACCGAACGTGCGGTACTCGTCGGGGGCGATCGGGACGATCCGGTGCCCGATCTCCGGGTCCTTCATCAGGTCCCGGAAGAGCCGGACGAGCGCCATCGTGGTCGCGACGGGAGTCTTCTCGTTGCCCTTGCTGAGCGGCTTGTAGACGTCGTCACCAGGCAGCTTCAGCGTCTTCGGTTTGACCCGGCGCTCGGGCAGGAAACCGCCGAGCTGGGAACGCCGCTCCATCATGTACTGGTACTCCGGCGAGTCCTTGCCGGGGTGGAAGTACGGCGGGTTGTAGGCGTCCTCGAGGTCCTTGTCCTCGATCGGCAGGTAGAGCCGGTCGCGGAAGGTCTTCAGGTCGTCCGAGGTGAGCTTCTTCATCTGGTGGGTCGCGTTGCGGCCCTCCAGCGCCTCGATCGTCCAGCCCTTGACGGTCTGGGCCAGGATGACGGTCGGCTGCCCGACGTGCTCCTTGGCGCTCTTGAACGCCGCGTAGACCTTGCGGTAGTCGTGCCCGCCGCGGGGCAGCTTGCGGAGGTCCTCGTCGGACAGGTTCTTGACCATCTGCGTGAGCCGCTGGTCGCCACCGAAGAAGTTGTTCCGGATGTACTCGCCGGACTCGACGGAGTAGGTCTGGAACTGACCGTCCGGCGTGGTGTTCATCTTGTTCACCAGCGCGCCGTCGTGGTCCTGGGCGAGCAGCGAGTCCCACTCGCGGCCCCAGACCACCTTGATGACGTTCCAGCCCGCGCCGCGGAAGAACGCCTCCAGCTCCTGGATCACCTTGCCGTTGCCGCGGACGGGACCGTCCAGCTGCTGCAGGTTGCAGTTGATCACGAAGGTGAGGTTGTCGAGCTCCTCGCGGGCGGCCAGGCCGATCGCGCCGAGCGACTCCGGCTCGCCCATCTCGCCGTCACCCAGGAACGTCCAGACGTGCTGGTCGGACGTGTCCTTGATGCCGCGGTGGTGCATGTACCGGTTGAAGCGCGCCTGGTAGATCGAGTCCAGGGCGGCCAGACCCATCGAGACGGTCGGGTACTCCCAGAAGTCCGGCATCAACCGCGGGTGCGGGTACGACGACAGGCCCTGGTGCGGGCCGCGCGACACCTCCTGGCGGAACCCGTCCAACTGGTCGGTGGTCAGCCGGCCCTCGAGGAAGGCCCGGGCGTACATGCCGGGGGAGGCGTGCCCCTGGATGAAGACCTGGTCACCGCCGCCCGGGTGGTCCTTGCCCCGGAAGAAGTGGTTGAAGCCCACCTCGTACAGGCTGGCCGCGGACTGGTAGGTGGCGATGTGACCGCCGACCTCGAGGCCCTTGCGGTTCGCCTTGCTCACCATCACCGCGGCGTTCCAGCGGATGAAGGCCCGGATCCGGCGCTCGATGTGCTCGTCGCCGGGGAACCACGGCTCGCGCTCGGGCGGGATCGAGTTGATGTAGTCGGTGCTCCGCAGCGCGGGCACACCGACCTGCCGCTCCCGGGCCCGCTCGATCAGCTTGAGCATCAGGTAGCGCGCCCGCGCCTTGCCGCGTTCGTCCAGCACGGCGTCGAGCGACTCGACCCATTCACGTGTCTCGTCGGGGTCGATGTCGGGGAGCTGGGTGGGCATCCCCTCGGTGATGATGGCTGGTGGTTCGTGTCCGGAAGCCACGGTGTCCTGCCGTTCTCTCTGGTTGTCTTCACCGCAATCCTGTCACCTGTTCGGAATGCGTTCTACTTTGGTCTCCTCCGAGGCGTGAATACGGTTGCCGGAGCGTGATCTGAGCGGACACGGACAGTGCCCGCCGCGCGGATACCGGACACGTCACGGATACCTCGTGCATACTTGCGCGACGCGGTAGGTCACGATGGACTACTGCCACTGACGCATACCCCCGCTCCGACGGGGATCACCGAGGAGGACACGTGAGCGCGACCGCGGACCACGCGGACGGTAAGGAGCAGCCGAACATGGCGGCCCGGCTCGGCCTGGAGGCCGGCTGGATCGTGCAGGAGATCGGCTACGACGACGACTGCGACGACGACCTGCGGGATGCGATCCGGGCGGTCACCGGTGAAGAGTTCGTGGACGAGGACACCGACGAGGTGGTCGATGTCGTCCTGCTCTGGTTCCGCGAGGAGGACGGCGACCTGGTCGACGCCTTCTTCGAGATCCTCACCGACCTGAAGGCGGGCGGAGTCGTCTGGCTGATGACGCCCAAGGTCGGCCGGGACGGGTACGTCGAGGGCAGTGAGATCGCCGAGGCAGCTCCGACCGCCGGGCTGGCCACCACGAGCACACTGAGCGTCACCGAGGACTGGTCGGCGACCAAACTGGTGGTTCCGAAGTCGGGTCGCCGAGGCTGAGGTGACCGCTGCTGTCGGCACCAGGGCCCCCGACTTCAGCAGCCGCGACCAGCACGGCGCCGAGATCCGGCTCGACCAGTACGCCGGACGTCCCGTCGTACTGGTCTTCTATCCGTACGCCTTCAGCGGGGTCTGCACGAGTGAGCTGACGGCGCTACGGGACCGCCCGGACCTGCTGGAAACCGCCGAGTTCCTGGCGATCTCCTGCGACCCGATGTTCACGTTGCGCGCCTACGCCGACGCCAGCACCATCGGTTTCCCGCTGCTCACCGACTTCTGGCCGCACGGCGCCATCGCGTCGTCGTACGGCGTCTTCGACGGTGATCGCGGCTGCGCCCGCCGAGCCACCTTCGTGCTCGACGCCGCGGGGGTGATCCAGTGGTCGGTCCTCAACGCGATGCCGGAAGCACGAAACCCGGACGACTACGCGAAGGCACTGGCCGATCTGGCACTTCGAAAGTGATACCGTTTGCCACCGCAAGGCCTGTTGGCTCAGTGCAAGGGCTGTTAGCTCAGTTGGTTAGAGCACCTCGTTTACACCGAGGGGGTCGGGGGTTCGAGTCCCTCACAGCCCACCGTTTTTTGGCGTCGGCGTCGCGACGAAGAGGTGAGCCGCAATGAGCGAGCGATCGTCGTCGGTGCAGCGGGCTGAGGCGCTCGAGCGGGTGGCTCGGGGGTGGGACGCCGCCGCCGAGGGGTACGACGGGTATTTCGTACCGCGGTTCGCACCCTGGGTCGCGTTGGCGGTCGACGGCGTCGGGGAGGTCCCGGGCGGGCCGATTCTGGTGCCGTGTTGTGGCACGTTCCCGGAGCTGAAACTGCTGCTGGAGCGCTTCCCGGGTCGTGAGATCGCCGGGATCGATCTGTCGGCCGGGATGGTTCGGATCGCTCGCGAGCGGGCTGCGCGGTCGCCGATGGTCGAGGTGATCCAAGGAGACGCATCGACCCTGGACCCGCGCTGGACGGCCGGCTGTGCTGGGGTGGTTTCCGTCTTCGGGCTCCAGCAACTCCCTGAACCGGAGGACGCGGTTCAGTCATGGTTCGGCGCTCTGCGCCCTGGGGGCCGGCTGTCCGTCGTCTACTGGCCGGCTGTCACCGAGGAGGACGGCCCGTTCGCGCTGCTCAGCAGGTTGCTGCCCGGACGCTCAGTGCCCGATTGGGAGGCAGGACTCGTCCCCAGGTTGTCGGCGTTGGGTGCAACCATCGAACGCGACGAGCAGGCCGCTTTCCCGATGAGCCACGCGGATGCCGCCGGCTTTTTCGACGCCTTCGCGCAGTCCGGACCTCTCCGAGCGGCGGCTATCGCCAGAGGTGATGAGTTCATCGCGGATCTCCGGATGCGCTTCCTCCAGCAGGCCCCCGGTGGCGAATGGACCCATCACCCACGCGCTCGCCTGATCGTCGCCCGCCGCTGAGGTCGTTTCTGTTTGGTCACAGGGCCGTACCTGAACCGGTCACCACTCGTTGTGTTCGGTGTCGGCGGGGTCGTGGAATTCTTAACTCTTTGCTGCTGGAACTGGCTGCTGCTGGGGCCGGGACGGCTGGTAGGGTTCACGGCTGTCGGTCGGCACGATGACGCACCGGGTCCACCCGGTCACCGCATCGGTCCGGCTGTCCGAAATACGGGGCTTCTTGTCGGTGAGAGCGAGACGGGTGTGCCCTGAGCCCGGCTCCGTCCAGTGGGGGAGGCGCTTGTCCGTGGGTCACCGACCGACTCGCGTCATCCTTGCTTTTCGCTCTGACGCGTCGCTGGTGGTGGGGCACGCGTGGTGAGAAGCAGTGCGGACAGGCCGGCGATCAGTACCGGCCCGGCCCTGATGATCCCCGCCGGGTATCCGCGCGATCTGCCGAGTGCCCTGCTCCGCGCGGCCCGCGACTTCAGCACGGCCGGTGTGGTCGAGATCGGCCCGGACGGCCGTGAGACCAAGCTCGACTTCCCGACGCTGCTCGAGCTCGCCGCCCGGATCCTCGCCGGCCTGCGGGCGAACGGCGTACGGGCTGGTGATCCCGCGGTGGTGCACTGCACCGAGCCGGTCGGGTTCTTCGCGGCGTTCTGGGCCTGCACGCTGGGCGGCATCCGCCCGCTCCTGATGGCGCCGTCCCCGGAGGGCGACCGCACCGAGGCTGGCCGCGAGCGCCTGCGGACCGTGACCGACCTGCTCGGCTGGACCGTGCTGATCGGACGCCCGTCGGACCTGCCCGACGACCTCGGTCTGCCGGTGCTCGATCCGGACGCACTCGCTGGGCACGAGCCGACGAACGAATTCCACCGGCCGGCTGCGGACGATGTCGCCGTACTGATGTTGTCGTCGGGCACCACCGGTACGCCGAAGATCGTGCAGCTCACGCATCGCGGGCTGGTCGAGTTCGCCGCGGGGACGCCGGCGATGCTGCCCGTCCGCCCGGGGCAGACGACGCTGAACTGGCTGCCGCTGGACCAGAGCGGCGCGTTCCTGCTCTATCACCTGCTGCCCGTCTTCACCGGCTGCACGAACATCCACGTCAACACCAACTGGGTGCTCGCCGACCCGCTGCGCTGGCTCGACCTGATGGACCAGCACCGGGTCAACCACTCCTGGTCGCCGAACTTCGGCTACCGCCTCACCACGCAGGCCATCGCCGGCGAGCCCGATCGGCACTGGGACCTGTCCGCACTCCGCAGTCTGGTCAGCGGCGGCGAGCAGATCACCGTCCCGGTGATGACCGAGTTCCTCCGGCTGACGAACCGCTTCGGCGTCGTACCGGAGACCTTCGTCGCGGCCTGGGGGATGACCGAGACCGTCACCGGCATCACCTTCGCCCGCCCCGGCCTGACCCCGAACGTGCACCGCGTCCGCGTCCCACCCACCGGCATCGTCGAGTGGGTCGACCAGCGCCCGTCCTCCGGCAAGGTCGCAGTCGCGCGCCCCGGCAAGACCCGCGCCGAGGCCCCCGGCGTACTCAGCTTGGTTTCGGTCGGCGCACCAGCTCCCGGTACGACGATCCGGATCGTGGCACCGAACGGCGCCGTCCTGCCCGAGGGCCGGATCGGCCAGCTGCAGGTCGCGTCCGCCCGCGTCACCCCCGGCTACCTCGGCAACCTGGAAGCCGACCGCGAGGCGTTCCCGGTCGGCAACTGGCCGATCCGCAAGTGGCTGTCGACCGGCGACCAAGGCTTCATCACCGGCGGCCAGGTCGTCGTCACCGGCCGGGACAGCGAGCGCATCATCATGCGCGGCACCCTCTACTACGCCCACGACATCGAAGCCGTCGCCGCGACTGTCGTCGGTGCCGAACAAGGCCTGGTCGCCGCCTGTGCTGTTCCCGACCCCGAGTCCGGCACCGACCGTCTCGTCGTCTTCTACGCGTTGACGCCGGACTCCATCCCCGGCATGGACCAGGGCATCCGCAGCCTCATCCAGACCCGCCTCAACCTGGCCGCCGAGGTCGTCGGCGTCCCACGCCGCGACTTCCCGACCACGCCCGGCGGAAAGATCCTCCGCCCTCTCCTGAAACAACGCTGGCTCGACGGCACCCTCGAAACCCCACCCCACCCGTACGTCGAACCAGCCGGCGCCAGCTCGTACTCCGGCCCGACCGGCGAAGGCCCCGAATCAGCCACCGCTGACACCCAGATCACCGCCGAGGACGATCTCTCGGAACGCACCACCGAACTCCCCACCGTCCGCCTCGCCTGGCACCGAACCCTGCAGCAATCCATCCC
>NZ_SMKA01000314.1 GCF_004348455.1 Kribbella albertanoniae | reverse complement strand
GCCTGATGGCGTACCGGTCGGCTGGGACCCGGACGGGCGTGGGGGAGTCTTCAGACTGCTCGGTGGCGTCGTGGGCTCCCCGACTAGCGTCGTGTTCGGCACCTTGGTGGGTGTGGTGGTGGGCTTGGCGGTCGGAACCGTCGACGGTTTGCCGGCCGGCGGGGTCTTCGGGCTGCCGCTGGGCGGCTTCACCGACTCCTCGACCGTGCTCGGCGGAACCTGCTGGTTCTTCGGCGCCTTCGGTTTGTCGCACTTCGGGCAGGCGGTCGTGCTGTGCTGGGCCAGCTGGTCGATCGTGGCCAGGGCCTCGACCGCCGACTTCAGCGACTCCGGTGGCAGCTTCGGCGCCAGCTCTCCCAGCCCCTGGCGGGCGCTGGTGATGAACGCCGTGACCGCGACGATCGAACTCGCGTCGCCGTCCTGCTGGTACGACGCGACCAGCCGGGACACGCCCTTGCGGGCCTGCGCCGAGAAGTCGTCGAGCGTGCCGTTGATGGTGGTCGCGGACCCGCCGTTACCGGCGAGTGCCTGGACCTCGGACAACCGGGTCTTGGCGTGCTCGAGATCGCGCCGGCCGCGGGAGTCGTCGCCGATCCCCACATTGGTCGCCACGTTCTCGATACTGCGCTTCATCCCGTACAACGTGTCGCCGGGCATCGCCTGCTGAGCGGCAGCGGCAGAACCGATGCCACCTCCCAGCAGCACCAGCGCGGCGGTACTGGCCACGAGCCGGATACGCCGGCCATGACGATGGCGGATATCTGTCACGGACGCGTCGACGTCCTCGCCACTCGGCGGGTCGTCGGAGCTGTCGGGAGTGCTGCGCACCATGGTCGGAGTACTGGTCGCCGCGCGGGCGGCCGCCTGCTCTAGCAGACGGTGCCTCAGCTCGGCGCTGAACTCCGGTCGGGGTGCGACTGCGCCGGCGGTCCTCAGCCGTCCGACGAGTTCTACAGCCTCTTCCAACTCCGGGTCATCGCTCAGTCGCGAAGAGTGACGAGGCCCGTGATCGACGGCGTGCGCGAAGGTCTCCGCGCGCGCTCGAGCCCTGTGTAGGTCACTCATGGATCTCGTTCTCCTCAATGGCCAGTCGGGGTCACCGACAGGTCCTCACGAGGGAGAACGATGAAACTCCCTGACGGGTTACGGAAGACTGTCGTTGTCATCCGTCTCACCTCAAGTCCTTGGGGATAACCTTCGCCAAGTGCCGGACGGCCCTCAGTTGCAGTTGCTTGACGGCGCCTTCGGACTTCTCCAGCGCCCTGGCCGTTTCCGCGATCGACAAACCGGCGAAGAACCGCATCGTCAGGCAGTCGCGTTGTTCGTCGGGCAAGCCGGCGACGGCGTCCCGCAGCACCTCGGCGGTGGCGGCGGCCAGTACGTCGACCTCCGGCCCCTCGGTCTGCCGGTCGTGCGTCTCGATCTCGTCCGTGACCACCTCGAGCCGGACCCGGCCGGACTTGTAGTGGTCGGTGATCAGGTTCCGGGCGATCGTCACCAGCCAGGCGCCGAAATCCCGGCCCTGCCAGCGGAACGAGTCCAGCGCACGCAGCGCCCGGACGAACGTCTCGCTGGTCAGGTCCTCGGCGAGTGCCGATGACGACACCCGAGCGTATATGTAGCGATAGACGGTGAGCGAGTACTCGTCGTAGAGCTCACCGAAGGCACCGACGTCACCTGCCTGAGCGCGATCGACGAGCTCGGCCCGTCTCATCCCGTCCGGACTTGGCTCCGGCGTCGTCAAGATCTCTCCCCGTTCGAAAGACACGTCGTCTGACACATCCGCGCATGGCCACACACGGCTGGAGACGATGCGAGCACTGAGCGTTACGCCTGCAGCACTCGCTGTCAACAGCTGGTGGCGTGCCGCCTTCCCGTCGGTCGTACGTGACGAATGCGCCAGCGGACTGCTCCCGTCACCACCTGATGACGCAACGCAGCCTGCTGTCGGGGTTTTTGCGCATGGTCTCCCCGTCATGGACGGGTTTCTGCAGTGTGAGGTTCAGCAGAAGCACATCCACGAGTTCACCTGTATATCTCCCGTCACGCTCTGCTGCAACCATTCCGAGCGCGCCGGTTGCTCGGTGAGCGTGGAATAGCCATGACAGACTCAGCAGGTGGACTTCAACTTCGCGGACCTTCTTCGTGACACAGCGCGACGTCACGGCGATCGGATCGCGCTGGTCGACGGCGACCGGCGACTGACCTGGACCGAGCTCGACGCGGCCGTCGAGAGCGCTGCCCGCGGGTTCGCCGCGGCCGGCCTGGTGCCCGGCTACCGGGTCATCCTGCTGATCGCCAACAGCATCGAGTTCGTCACCTCCTACCTGGGCGTTCTTCGCTCCGGCCTGGTCGCCGTACCGCTGAACACCGGGCTGACGAAGCCCGAGGTGGACACCGTCGTGGCGCATTCCGGGGCCCGTCTCGCGGTCACCGACGAGGACCTCGCGGGGCTCGTCGAAGGGGCTCGCGTCGTGCGAGCCGGCGAGCTCCAGGGTGACGCTGTGTTACAGCCGACGATCGACCCGGAAACGCTCGCGGTGCTGCTCTACACCTCCGGAACCAGTGGAGATCCGCGGGCCGCGATGCTCACGCACCGCGCACTCACCGCAAACGTGAAGAATCTCTCCGCACTCGGCCCCGACCGAATGGGCCCCGAGGACGTGGTGCTCGGCGTGCTGCCGATGTTCCACGCCTTCGGCCTGAACGCGGTCCTCGGCTGGACTGTCGCGACCGGCGCAGCGCTGGTCATCGACAAGCGCTTCGACGCCGCGCACACGCTTGATCTCGTCAAGGAGCACGGGGTCACCCGGCTGCCGCTGGCCCCGCCGGCGCTGCATGCGCTCCTGGCCCGTCCTGATCTCCGTACGGCGCTCTCCGGCGTGAAGGTGGTGCTGACCGGCGCCTCGGCACTGGATCGCGGCCTGGCCGACCGTTTCGAGCAGGAGACCGGCCTCTTCGTCCACCAGGGCTACGGCCTGACCGAGGCCTCCCCGGGCGTGACGACGACCCTCGGTGAGGGCGAGCCGAAGCCCGGCTCGGTCGGTCGCGCACTGCCGAACGTCGAGGTCCGGATCGCCGACGAGCAGGGTGACAATGTCGAGGGCGACGACCCCGGCGAGATCCTGATCCGCGGGGCGAACGTCTTCTCCGGCTACTGGCCGGACGGTGTGGACGGCCCGGATGCCGAGGGCTGGTACCGCACGGGTGACGTCGGTTTCCTGGACTCCCACGGTGATCTCTTCCTGGTCGACCGGCTGCGCGAGCTGATCATCGTGTCCGGGTTCAACGTCTTCCCCAGTGAGGTCGAGGAGGTGCTGGTCGCGGCCGACGGCGTACTGGAGGCCGCCGTGATCGGCGTCCCGTCCGAGGACACCGGTGAGGCGATCAAGGGCTTCGTCGTACCGGAGCCTGGTGCGACGCTGGAGCCGACCAGACTTCTGGAGTACGCCGGGACCCGGCTGGCGCGGTTCAAATGCCCCAGCGAGCTCGAGATCGTCGAGCAGTTGCCGCACTCCGTCACCGGCAAGGTGGCCAAGGGCCGGCTGCGGGCGGAGGGATGAGCGCCCGCGTCACGCTCTACGGCAAGCCTGGCTGTCACCTCTGTGACGACGCCCGGGCGATCGTCGAGGCAGTCTGCGCTGAGCTCGGGGTGGAGTGGACCGAGGTGGACATCACTCAGGATGACGCGCTGTTCACCCAGTACGGCGAACAGATCCCGGTCACGCTCGTCGACGGCAAGCAGCACGACTTCTGGCGGGTGGACCCGGCCAGGCTGCGGAAGGCGCTCAGCGGTTAGTGCTGTCGGTCACCCTGGGGTTCGCCGATTTTGTTCTCACGTTCACAAGCTCCTAGAGTAAGAGGAGCCGCAGGGTACTGAACGCGGCTGATGAGAACCACCCCCCAGGAGAATTGTGACGCGTGCCAGCAGCCGTCGTCCCGGCCCGCCGACGAGAACCGAACGCGGCATCCCCGAGGCGACTGTCGCGCGCTTGCCGGTCTATCTGCGGGCGCTGACCGCGCTGTCGGACAGTGGCATCGCGACCGCGTCGAGTGAGGACCTGGCCACCGCGGCCGGCGTCAACTCTGCGAAGCTGCGCAAGGATCTGTCCTACCTGGGCTCCTACGGCACCCGCGGCGTCGGGTACGACGTGGAGTACCTCCGCTACCAGATCGCCCGCGAGATCGGCGTCACCCAGGACTGGGCGGTCGTCATCGTCGGGATCGGGAACCTGGGTCACGCGCTGGCGAACTACTCCGGTTTCGGCACCCGTGGGTTCCGGATCGTCGCCCTGCTCGACGCCGACCCGAAGCTGGTCGGCGAGCGGATCGGTGACATGGAGGTCCGCGACTTCGCCGAGCTCGAGCACATCGTCGAGACCGACCGGGTCTCGATCGGCGTCATCACCACCCCCGCCGGTCCGGCCCAGGAGGTCTGCGACCGGCTGGTCGCGGCCGGGGTGACCAGCATCCTGAACTTCGCGCCGGTGGTGCTGTCCGTGCCCGACGGCGTCGACATCCGCAAGGTGGACCTCTCGATCGAGTTGCAGATCCTGGCGTACCACGAACAACGAAAGTCCGGAGAGGTGGCGCTCCCCCAGGTGCCCGAGCTACCAGCGACCAACGCGCTCACTCCCGATCTGCCTGCTGTGGGCGGGGGTGTGATCGCGTGAGCTACTTGGTTGTCGGGATCAGCCACCGCAGCGCTGACATCACTGTGCTGGAGCGGGTCGCGCTGGATCCGGAGGCGGCGACCAAGCTCGCGCTGGCCGTGCAGAACACCCCGGCCGTGACGGAGTCCGCCGTACTGGCGACCTGTAACCGCACCGAGGTGTATGCGACCGTCGACCGCTTCCACGCGGGCATGGACGAGGTCACCGCGATCTTGTCCGACATCACCGGCGTACCGCTGATCGATCTGGCCGAGCACCTGTATGTGCACTTCGAGGAGGGCGCGGTCGCGCATCTCTTCCAGGTCGCGGTCGGCCTCGACTCGATGATCGTCGGCGAGAGCCAGATCCTCGGCCAGGTGAAGGAGTCGCTGCGCGTCGGCCAGGACCTGGAGACGATCGGTACCGACCTCAATGCCCTTCTGCAGCACGCGTTGCGGGTCGGCAAGCGGGCTCGCGCCGAAACCGGTATCGACTCGGCGGGCCGCTCGGTCGTCTCGGCCGGGCTGGACGCGGTCGGTGGTTTCGAAGGGCGCCGTGCCCTGATCGTCGGCGCCGGTTCGATGGCGTCGCTGGCCGCGCAGACCCTGATCAACGGCGGCGCCGCGAGCGTGGTCATTGCCAACCGCAACTATGAGCGCGCGGTCGCATTGACCGATCGCATCGGCGGTACGGCGATCCAGCTGGCGAACGTCCCGGACGCACTCGCCGAGGCCGACCTGGTGGTGTCCTGCACCGGTGCCCGCGGTGTCGTGCTGACCGCGGAGATGATCCGGAACGCGAGTGACGGAAGGGCTTTCGGCGTGCTGGACGTTGCGCTGCCGCGCGATGTCGCTCCGGAAGCAGCCCGGATCCCCGGCGTCACCCTCGTCACGCTTGCCGACCTGGCCGGGACGGCCGGTGGCAGCGAGCACGACATCGAGGATGTACGGCGAATCGTCGCCGTCGAGACCGGTGCTTTCGAGGCGACCCGGCGAGCTGCCTCGGTCGCCCCGACGGTCGTTGCGCTGCGGACGATGGCCAGTGAGCTCGTCGACTCCGAGCTGGCCCGGCTGGACCGCCGGCTGCCCGGCCTGGACGACAACCAGCGGCAGGAGGTGGCCCGGACGATCCGACGGGTCGTCGACAAGGTGCTGCACAACCCGACCGTTCGGGTGAAAGAACTTGCCGCCGATCCCGGCGGACCGACGTACGCGAACGCGCTGCGCGAACTGTTCGCCCTCGACCAGGCGACGGTCGACGCGGTGACGACGCCCAAGGCGCGCGGAGGTGAGCACGCATGATCCGACTGGGGACCCGGCGGTCCGCACTGGCGACCGTCCAGGCCAACCTGGTGGCCGACCAGTTGCGCGCACTCGGGCACGAGGTCGAGCTGGTGCCGATCGTCACCACCGGCGACGTCAACCTGGCGCCGATGCAGCAGATCGGTGGCACCGGGGTGTTCGTCAGCGCACTGCGCGACGCACTGATGTCCCGCGAGATCGACATCGCCGTGCACTCGCTCAAGGATCTGCCGACCGTTCCGGTCGAGGGTCTGACGGTCGGCGCGATCCCGGTCCGCGAGGATCCGCGCGACGTACTGATCGCTCGTGACGGCCTCACGCTGGGTGAACTGCCGCAGGGCGCCCTGGTCGGGACGGGCTCGGCGCGCCGGACCGCGATGCTCGACGGGCTCGGCCTGGGGCTGGAGATGACCGGGATCCGCGGCAACGTGGACACCCGGATCAAGCTCGTCACCGATGGCAAATTGGACGCGGTGGTACTTGCGAGGGCAGGGTTGTCCCGGTTGGGACGGCTCGCCGAGGTGACCGAGACCCTGGATCCGATCCAGGTTCTGCCCGCTCCCGGACAAGGTGCCCTGGGCATCGAGTGCCGGGCGGACGACACCGAGGTACTGGCCGCCCTGGCTCCGCTGGAGGACCCGGCCACCCGGGCAGCGGTGACAGCGGAACGGCAGATGATGGCCACACTCGAGGCAGGATGCTCGGCCCCGGTCGGAGCACTCGCCGAGGTGGTCGAGGGTGAGGACGGCCCCGAGCTTTGGTTGCGGGGCGCGCTCGGCCAGGACGACGGCGTACGGCGGCTCTCCGCGAACGGGCCGGTGGACGATCCGGTGTCCCTCGGCAAAGCGCTGGCGAACGAGTTGCTGGAGCGCGAATGACACCACCGGCACAGGGCACGACGACAGCCAAGAAGACAAGCACCACGAGGACGAGGGCGAAGGCAGACGTGAGCAGCGCACAGACAGCAGCCTCCACCGCGACATCCGCGACACCTCAGACAGTGCCGGCGAAGGCTGCCGCGACGAGTGCCGCCAAGCAGCCGAGACCACTCGGTCACGTCACGTTCGTCGGCGTCGGCCCGGGTGACCCCTCGCTGCTGACGCTGGCCGGACGCGACGTCCTGGCCGGCGCGGACGCGGTTGTCGTCGAGGGTCCGGAGCACGACGCCTTCCTGGCGTACTGCAAGCCGGGTGTCGAGGTGATCGACGGCTCCGGCGCCGAGGGCAGCCGCGCACTGCGTGTCGCGGCCCGCGGCCGGCTGGTGGTGAAGACCGCCAAGTCTGCGGCGAACGTGGTGCGCCTGCTGACCGGCGACCCGTTCACCTTCTCCAGCGGTGCCGAGGAGGCCGCCGCCTGCCGCAAGGCGGGCATCGGCTTCAACGTGATCCCCGGCGTCAGCGAGGTGAGCGCGGTCCCGACGTACGCCGGAATCCCGCTGACCATGAAGAACGACCGCGAGGTCACCGTGGTCGACCTGGCCGAGGCCAAGCTCGACCTGAGCCGGCTGCACACCAAGCAGACGCTCGTCCTGCTGAACGCGACCGACGTCCTCAAGGACACCGTGGCCGCGCTCGTCGAGGCCGGTTTCGATGCCTCGACCCCGGTCGCGGCAACCGTCGGCGGGACGACGACCGCGCAGACCAGCGTGATCGGCACCCTCGAGACGATCGTGGCCGACCTGCGGGCCGCCAAGGTCACCGGCGAGGCCGTGATCGTGGTCGGCTCCGTGGTCGAGCAGCGCGAGGCGCTGTCCTGGTTCGAGACCAAGCCGCTGTTCGGCTGGCGGATCCTGGTGCCGCGCACCAAGGACCAGGCCGGTCCGCTGATGGACCGCCTCCGCCGGTACGGCGCGATGCCCGAAGAGGTGCCCACGATCTCCGTGGAGCCGCCGCGTAACCCGCAGCAGATGGACAAGGCGATCCGCGGGCTCGTCGAGGGCCGCTACGAGTGGGTCGCGTTCACCTCGGTCAACGCGGTCAAGGCGGTCCGGGAGAAGTTCGACGAGTACGGGCTGGACGCGCGGGCGTTCTCCGGGCTGAAGATCGCCGCGGTCGGTGACAAGACCGCCGAGGCGATCGCTGCCTGGGGCATCCGCCCGGACCTGACCCCGACCGGTGAGCAGTCCGCCGCCGGCCTGGTCGAGGACTGGCCGCCGTTCGACGAGGTGCTGGACCCGATCAACCGGGTGTTCCTGCCGCGTGCCGACATCGCCACCGAGACGCTGGTCGCAGGACTGACCGATCTCGGCTGGGAGGTCGACGACGTCACGGCGTACCGGACCGTGCGGGCCGCCCCGCCGCCCGCGCCGACCCGCGAGGCGATCAAGTCGGGCAAGTTCGACGCGGTCGTCTTCACCTCGTCGTCGACCGTGCGCAACCTGGTCGGCATCGCCGGCAAGCCGCACGCGTCGACGGTGATCGCGGTGATCGGCCCGGCCACGCTGAAGACGGCCGAGGAGCACGGATTGCGCGTCGACGCGATGGCGGATGCGCCGTCCGCCGAGGAGCTGGCCGATGCGCTCGCCCGGTTCGGTGCGGATCGGCGTGACACCATGGTGGCAGCGGGCGAGCCCGTGACCCGCCCCTCCGAACGTCGTGCAGGTTCCCGCAGGAAGAGCTGAAACTGTGCCTGGATTCCCGGATGTGAGGCCCCGCCGGCTGCGTCAGTCGGCGGCGATGCGCAGGCTGGTCGCGGAGACCACGATCGAGCCGCGGCAGCTGATCCTGCCGATGTTCATCCGGGAAGGGGCCCGCGAGCCACTCGCGATCAGCTCCATGCCGGGCGTCTACCAGCACACCCGGGACACCGCGCGGAAGGCGGTCGCCGAGGCGGCGCAGCTGGGGCTCGGTGGCGTGATGCTGTTCGGCGTACCGGAGGAGAAGGACGAGGTCGGATCGGGTGCACTCGATCCGGACGGCATCCTGAACATCGCGATCCGGGATGCGGTCAGTGAAGCCGGCGACTCGTTGCTGGTGATGTCGGACCTGTGCCTGGACGAATTCACCTCGCACGGGCACTGCGGCGTACTGGATGCCGAGGGCCGGGTCGACAACGACGCGACGCTGAAGATCTATGCGGAGATGGGGGTCGCGCAGGCCTCGGCCGGTGCCCACATCGTCGGTCCGTCCGGGATGATGGACGGCCAGGTCGGCGTCGTACGGCGTGGTCTGGACGCGGCCGGATTCCAGGACACGGTGATCCTGGCGTATGCGGTGAAGTACGCGTCGAGTTTCTTCGGGCCGTTCCGCGAGGCGGTGAACTCGTCGCTGCAGGGTGACCGGAAGTCGTACCAGCAGGACGGTGCGAACGCGCGCGACGCGATCCGCGAGGTCGACCTGGACATCGCCGAGGGTGCGGACATCGTGATGGTGAAGCCCGCGCTGCCGTACCTGGACATCATCCGGCAGGTTCGCGACCACGTGAACGTGCCGGTGGCGGCGTACAACATCTCCGGTGAGTACGCGATGGTCGAGGCGGCCGCGGCGAACGGGTGGATCGACCGGGAGCGGGCGATTCTCGAGACGCTGACGTCGATCCGGCGCGCGGGTGCCGACCAGATCCTCACGTACTGGGCCGCGGAGGCTGTGGACCTCCTCGGGCGTCGCTGATCCCCGGCTCGCGTTAGTCTCGGAACGACCTTTGTTGCTCCGAGAGAGGTGTTTCGCGTGTCCACCACGGACCCGGCCGACCAGCCGAACGAGGCCCTGCAGGCCGCCCGCGACCAGTTGCAGGCAGCTCGGTCTGAGCTCCAAGGCGCCGAAGCGGCTCTCCGCGCGGCCTTGGACGAGACCGAGGACGACCAGTGAGTACGCCGGCCCAGGAGCAGGCGCGCGCCCAGGAGCGGGCTGCCTGGCTGGCGGAGACGGCGTACAACGCCCTGTCTGCCGCCCGTTCGTCCCTCGGACAAGCGGCTGACGTCACCCGCGAGGTCGACAACTACCTCCGGCGCAGCGAGGAAGAGATCTTCGAGCTGCCCGTACAGGCCAACCGCGTCCAGACTGCCGACGAGCCCCGCCCCTTCCAGCGGAACGCCCAGGAGCTTGCGGACCAGGCCGACCAGCGGATCCGCTACGCCCGCCAGGGCATCACCGAGGTCCGCGACCGCGTGGCCGACGGCGGCCGCGCCCTGAGGGCCGGCCGCGACGCCCTCACCGAGCTGTCCGAGCTGCCGGTCCAGCACGACGTCGCCGCGATGGACCGCCTCTCGCATCAGCTCAACACCCTGGATGCTGCCGTCGGCAACTTCACCGAAAGCATCGACAACGCCGACCGCCGCCTGATCGCCACCCGCGAAGCACTCGACCCGCTGGTCAATTCCAGCAGCCACGTCGACAACCGCCAGGCCGCAGCCGCCCTCATCACCAACACGGCCGAGGCCGCCGACACCCAGCTCATGCAGACCCGCGCCGGCCTCAACACCCTCAACGAAGCCTTCGAAGAAACCCACGGCGACTCCGCCCAAGCCACCGCCGAATCCGCCGAACTGGCCCGAACCTTCCACGCCGCCGCCAACCCCACCCCCCGCAC
>NZ_SMKA01000313.1 GCF_004348455.1 Kribbella albertanoniae | reverse complement strand
GGTTCGGTGTTTCGGGGGGTTCGGTACGCCGAGCCTCCGGTTGGTGGGCTGCGGTTCGGGGAACCGGAGCCGGTTCGTCGGTGGGACGGCGTACGGGATGCGACCGTGTTCGGGCCGGCGCCGCCGCAGTCCGAGTTGCTGGGGACGGCTCGGGGTGATGGTGGTGATGACTGGCTGACGCTTAACGTGTGGACTTCGGAGGCTGGTGGGCTGCCGGTGATGGTGTGGATTCCGGGTGGGGCTTATATGGCTGGCGATTCCGGTCGGCCGGAGTTTGATGGGGCTCGGTTGGCGGCGAGTGGTGTCGTGGTGGTGTCGCTCAACTACCGGCTGGGGATCGAGGGGTTCGGGCAGATTGAAGGGGCTCCGGCTAATCGGGGACTGCTTGATCAGGTCGCGGCGCTGCAGTGGGTGCGGGAGAACGTCCGCGCGTTCGGTGGCGATCCCGATCGGGTGACGGTGTTCGGGCAGTCGGCGGGTGGTGGATCCGTGGCGGCGCTTCTCGCGATGCCGCGCGCCAAAGGGCTGTTCCAGCAAGCGATCGTGCAGAGCATGCCGGGAACGTTCTTCTCGCCCGAGCTGGCCGCCGACATCACCGCGGCCTGCGCTGCCGAGCTCGGCGTGCCAAACCTCGCAACGGTGGAGCCGGCCATGCTCCCGCTCGTCGGTGACGCGATCTCGGACAAGATGAGGCAATGGCGGGATCGCTGGGGACCGATCACCCACCGACCGATTCCGTTCGCCCCAGTTGTCGACGGCAACATTCTGCCGACGACTCCTTGGCAGGCATTGGTCGATGGCGCCGCCCGCGACATCCCCCTGCTCGTCGGACACACCCGCGACGAGCATCGATTGTTCAGCCTGATCGACGGCGTACTGGGCGAGGTCACCGCCGAGCAGACCGAGACCGCCCTGCAGATGCTTGCCCCAGGGCTCCATTATCGAGAGGCGTTCCCGCACGCATCCGACGAAGAGCTGTACGAAATCGTCAACCAGGACTGGCTGTTCCGGATGCCGAGCCTCCACCTCGCCGACGCACAACTCGCCGGCGGTGGCCAGGCCCATCTCTACGAACTGACCTGGAACGGCACCCTCGGCGCCACCCACGGCCTCGACATCCCCTTGGTCTTCGGCAACCTCACCACCGGCCACCCTGCCACGCTGATCAGCGACGCCGATGAAGCGCAGGATCTGTCCGATCAGATGCGTACGGCGTGGGTCGCGTTCGCCACCCACGCCGACCCGGGCTGGCCGCCGTACGACGGCAATCTCACCCAGCTCTTCGACACACCGTCGGCAGTGACCGCCTACCCGGAGGAAGCCTCCCGACGGCTCTGGCGGGACCACACCTTCCCGCCGCTTTCCCTACTGCTGCCCTAGGCTGCGGAGGATGGCGATCAGCTCGCCTCGTTTTGCCTCGCTTGTGCCGTCAGGTTCGAGCCCGGCGTGGATTCGGAGAGCTTCCTGGCACATGGCGCGGGCTTCATCGGGCCTGCCCAGGACTTGCTGAAGCTTGGCGAGGTGGCCGAGGGCTGAGGACTTGAGCACTTGCAGGTCGAGCTCATCGCACAGCGTGAGCGCCCGCTGGTAGGAGTCGACCGCCTCGTTGTGCAGACCTGTTTCGGCCTGAGCCACTGCCAGGTTGTCCCAGGCGTAAGCCTCCACCCTCCGGTTTCCGGCACACAGCGCCAAGGCCTTCCGGGCAGCGGCGATCGCAAGTTCGTACTGGCTGAGCTTGAGGTACGCGGCGGCCACGTTGTTCTGCAACCTCGCCTCGCCCTGGCCGCCGTCACTCTGACGAGTGAGGTGGATACTCCGCAGATAGAGTTGCACCGCCTCGGCGTACCGGCCGCACCGGTGGTTCTCGATGGCCAGGGCTTCGAGAGCTTCGGCGTGACCGAGCGGCGAAGAGATCTGTTCGAAGAGCGACGCCGCCCGTTCGAGGTGAATGATGGTCGCGGACGAGCGGCCGAGCTCGCTGTTGACCGCTCCGAGGTCCGTCTCCGCGATCGCGACGGCAAGGACGTCTTGGGTACGGCGTGCGCAGCTCAGCCCCAGCTCGTGAACCCGCAGCAGGTCTGCCAACGCGCCGCGGTAGTGGAACGCCATCGCCAGCAGGTGACTGACCTCGAAGCCGATCCGGTCGAGCCCGCGCTCGGCCGCCAACTGCACGGCGGCCAGTGTGGTCTCACACATTGTGTTCAACCAGTCGAGTGCCTGGCGATCATCGGCGAACTGGAGCGGGACGATGCCGCCGAAGGGCGCTTCGATCTCCATCAGTGGGGCGGCTCGGCCGAGGGCGGCGCGGCCGTTGGCGGCCGAGTGGAGATAGAAGCTCAGCTGCCGCCGGAGGGCAGCGTCGCGTTCTGCCGCGGAGTCGGTGGTGTGGGCGAGTTCGATCGCGTACATGCGGACCAGGTCGTGCTGTTCGTACCGGTCCGGATGTGGTTGCTGAACCAGGTTCGCCTCGACCAACTGACCGAGCAACTGCTGCGCGGCGGCCGAGGTAACCCCGGCGAGAGCAGCCGCCGCGGCCGCGCTGACACCGGGCCCTGGACTGTCACCCAGCAGCCGGAACATCCGTGCCGTCGCAGGATCGAGCGCCTCGTAGGACCACGAGAACATCGCTCGTACGTCGGTCGCCGCGTCCTCGCCGTCGAAGGCTGCCAGGCGGTCCCGGCCGACCGCGAGTTCGTTGGCCAGGGCAATCAACGGAAACCCGGGCTGTACGGCGGCCCGGGCCGCCACGATCGCCAACGCCAACGGCAGTCGCGCACACAGCTCGACGATCGCCTCAGCGGCCTCAGGATCGGCCGACACCCGGTCACGACCAATCCGATTGGCCAGCAGGGTCTGGGCATCACGGGTCGCCAGCGGATCGAGCCGCACCGGACTGGCCGCAACGAGTCCGGTCAGCCGGCTCCGACTGGTGACCACCACGAAACAGGTCTCGGACTCCGGCAACAGCGGCCGGACCTGCTCCGCGTCGCGCGCGTTGTCGAGGACGATCAGCACCCGCTGACCGGCCAGCTGGCTGCGATAGAGCTTGACTTGCGCATCCAGGCCCATCGGCATCCGCTCGGCCGAGATCTGCAAGCCTTCCAACAACGCCCGCAAGGCTTTCTCGGGCGTCAACGGTGACCCCGACGGATCGAAGCCGCGCAGATTCAGATAGAGCTGCCCGTCGACGAACTGGTCAGCCACCTGATGCGCCCATTGGACGGCCAGCGCCGTCTTCCCCACGCCCGCCATACCGGAGACAACTGCGACCGAGCCGTCGGCCAGTCGCTTGTCGAGCTGAGCAAGCTCATCCGCGCGCCCGGCAAACGCCGCGATGTTGATCGGCAACTGGGCCGGCCGCCACCTTTCCGGCGGAGGGGTCGCTGCAACGAGAATCTGCTGATGCAACCGCTGCAACGCCGTACCGGGCTCGACACCGAGCTCCGCGGCCAGCCGTTGCCTGGCCAGTTGGTACTGCGCAAGCGCGTCAGCCTGCCGACCGCTGAGATGCAGAGCCAGCACGAGCTGACCGGCAAGTCGCTCGTTCAGCGGATGTTCGGCGACCCGCTGAGTCAGCTCGGCCACCATCGCTGCCTGCTGTCCAGCCTCCAGCCGGAGGTCGTCGCGGTCCAGCTCCGCGGCCAGCCGCTCTTCCTTCAAGGTCGCTCGAACCTGGCTCAGCCATTCGTTGTCGAGGCCCGCGAACGCGTCACCACGCCAGGCCGACAGGGCGTACTCCAGCAGCGGGAGCCTGCCTTCCTCAGTACCGCGAGCCTCCGCGACAGCCCGCCGGAACCGATGAAGATCCACCGCCGACGGATCCGCGATCAGCGCGTAACCCGTCGAGCTTCGCTCAATCGTGGGACCGCCTGCAGCGCCCAGAGCGGTTCGCAGGCGGGAGACATAGCTGTAGAGCGATTCCTTCGCGCGCTTCGGCGGCCGGTCGCCCCAGATCCGCTCGATCAGCCGGTCGACCGGCAGCGACCGCCCTGCCTCCACCAGCAGAACCGCGAGCAGCACCTGCTGGCGCGCCGTACCGAGTTCGACGGCAACGCCGTCCGCCCGCGCCTCAACCTCACCCAGTACGCCGAACTCCACGACCCCAGCCCCCTCCCACAGACTGGAGTCAACAACGGACGCGCGTTCGACGCAACTGTGCGGTCTCAGCTGCGCGGGAGGACCCAGACGTCCGCCAGCGATGGGTCATAGCCGGAAGCGGCAGCGTTGTGCTGGATGCGGACCCGAACGGTCGAGCCTGTCAGCAACGCGGGATCGTCCACCGGGAACTGGTAGGTGTCGAGGCCGCCCTTCGAACGGTTGTTGACCCGGTGATGTACCAGTACGCCGTTGATCCGCACCTCGTAGTCCTTCACCTGAGCCTGGTCGAACGTCTCCACCAACCGCAGGACGAACGGCTGCCCGGCCTGGATCCGCAGGTCGAACTCGAACCACGAGCCCGGTACCTGCAGACCCGAGTACCGCCGGGTCCGCCCGGCCTCGACCCCAGTTCCGGACGACGGTGCCGCGGTCACCCGATGCGCGCCCTCCGAGGCCGCCTCACCGAGATCCACGTAGTCGGACGCGCCCTCGACACCCAGGACCGCGAACTGATACTTGCCTGCAGCAACTGTCACGGCGACGGTGTCACCCTCGTCGACGAGGTTCGTCACGTACGGCGCCGCGGTCAGCGCGACTCCACCTTCGGTGATCAGGCTCGGGTCCGACGCCGGGATCCGGACCACGGCCGTGGTGTTGCCGGGAACGGTGACGTCGAGCTTCAACCCGTCGGTACCCACCCGGTCCCAGCGGGTGGCGATCTCGCCGTACGGCGTCTTGTACCCGAAGTCGGCGAAGGTGAGGCCGGGGCCGGGCGTCGGGGCGATCAGTGCCTTGCGGTAGCCGGGCTCGGCCGCACTCACCCCGGACATCGTGCCGTACATCCATTGGCCGACCGCGCCGTACGCGTAGTGGTTGAAGGAGTTCATGTTGACGTCGTTGAAGGTGCCGTCGGGGTTGATGGAGTTCCAGCGCTCCCAGATGGTGGTGGCGCCCTTGGCGATCTCGTACCCCCACGAGGGGTATTCGGTGCGCTGGAGGAGCAGGTACGCGAGGTCGGTGCGGCCGATCTTCGACAACGCCGGCAGCAGTCCGTCGACCCCGAGGAAGCCGGTCTTCAGGTGTCCGGCGGCGGCGATGTTCGCGGCGAAGTGGTTGCCGGTGGCCACGATCCGGTCGGCCGGGACGAGATCGTTGGTGATGGCAAGGATGTAGTCGGTCTGGTTCCCCTTGCTCACCCGGCCGTCGGCGCTGATGAACGCGGCGGCGAAGGCGTTGCGGATATCGGAGTACAACCGCTGGTAGCGGTCCGCGTCGGCGGTGCGACCGATCGCGCTCGCCATCTGGCTCAGCTGGCGGGCGCTCTTGGCGTAGAAGGCCGTGCCGATCAGGTTGGTGTCGCTGGGCGAACTCTCCAGACTCAGCCAGTCGTTGTAGTCGCCACCGGGCCGGATGAAGCCACTCGCGGGAGCCAGCGAGTCGACGTACCGCTTCATCGAGTCGAACTGCTCGCTGATGATTCCGGTGTCGCCGTACGCCTGCCACAGCGTCCAGGGGACGTTCACCCCGGCATCAGCCCAGCCGGCGTTGTTGTTGCCACCGTCGAACTCCTCGGGGACGGTCGGCGCGACGCTCGGATAGGCGCCGTTGGTCCGCTGTTCCAGCCGCAGGTCACGCAGCCACTTGCTCAGGAACGCCTGCGAGTCCTGGTTGTAGACGGCAGTCCGCGCGAACACGTTGATATCGCCGGTCCAACCCAGCCGCTCGTCCCGGGCCGGAGTGTCGGTCGGGATCGAGAGGAAGTTGCCACGCTGTCCCCAGGTGATGTTGCTGTGCAGTTGGTTGACCAGCGGCGAACTCGTCGTGAGCCGGCTGGTCCGCTCGCCGTCCGTGCCGATCACCAGCCCCTTTAGGGCACTGGCCGGAGGTGCGGTCGGCAGGCCCGCGATCTCGACGTACCGGAAGCCGTGGAAGGTGAAGCGCGGCCGGTAGGTCTCGGGCGAGCTGCCGGCGAAGGTGTAGTAGTCCGTGGCCCGGGCGCTGCGCAGGTTGGCGGTGTAGAGGTTGCCGTCCTTGTCGAGTACCTCGGCGAACCGCAGGCGCACAGTCTGGCCAGGTGTCCCGGTCAGGGTGAACTCCGGTACGCCGACCATGTTCTGCCCGAGGTCGTACAAGTACGTCCCCGGCACGTTGGAGCGGATGGCCGTGGCTGCCAGCTGCTGCGTCACCCGCACCGGCTGGTCGGCCTGCGGCACCAGCAACGCGTTTGCGGACGGCTTGACGATTGCGGCCCGCCAGCCGGTGGAAGAGTAGCCCGGCTTATCCCAACCAGTTTGCGCCGCGCGAGCGTCGTACGTCTCGCCGTGCAGTAGATCACCAGCCCGGACGGGCCCCGGGCTCGTCCGCCAGGTCGCGTCCGTTGCGAAGACGACCGTGCTGCCGTCGTCGTAAGTGACCCGCAGTTGCGCGGTCAGCGCCGTACTCCGGCCGTAGCGTTCCGGCTTGAAGACCCCGAGCTGACCGGTGAACCAGCCGCCGGCTACTTCGGCACCGATGGTGTTCGCTGCCCCGGATCGGATCAACGAGGTCACGTCGTACGTCTGGGTCTGGATCCGCTGCCGGTAGTCCGTCCAGCCCGGGGCGAGTTCGTGGTCGCCGGCCTTCGTGCCGTTGATGCGCAGCTCGTAGATGCCCTGGGCCGCCGCATGCAGTCGAGCGCGGACGACAGTCTTGCCGGTCGGCAGCTGGATGTCCTTACGGAACAGGGGTTTGGCGTTGTTCGGTACCCAGAGATCGTTTTCGGTGCCTTGAGCAACCTTGACCGACAGTCCGCCGCCCGGCTGCAGCGGAGCGCCTGGGAACGTCTGGTCGTAGGCAGGAAAGGCACTCTCGATCAGTACGGCGCCGCCCGCGTTCGTCACCTTCAACCGATGGACAACACCTTCCTCCGGACCGTAGACGCGGAACCCCATCAGCCCCGGACCGTTGGCGTCGGACCGGTTCCGCTGGTCTACCTGCTGTCCGTTGATCCAGGTGGTGATGGTCTGACCGGCCACCGTGATCCGCAGGTTGTTCCGCTGCCGCAGATCGACCGGTACGTCGACATCCGCCAGTACGACATACTGTCCGTCGGGTTGCCGGACGTGCGGGCGCAACCGCATCCGGCCCTCGGTCGTGTTCAGCTGCCACATGTACCGACCGCGGAAGAAGACCCCGAGTGCATCCCGTTGCACGGTGACATCCGCGTCGACCGTGTAGTCGGTCCACTCCGGACCAACCGCCTCATCCGCACCGATCCAGTCGCCGGCCCAGTCGGACGGCTGCAACGCGCCGGTCTCGAACTTCGCCGCCGGGCTCCACGCGGACGCCGTACCCGTCTCGTCCCAGATCCGCACGATCCAGTGGTACGTCGAGTAGGGGGTGAGCGCGGGACCGCCATACGGGACGTCGACCGACTGGCTGGACGTGACCTGGCCGCTGTTCCAGATGTCAGGGGTCTGCAGTTTGTCCGGCGCGGACGCGACGTGGATCTCGTAACGCTGCTGACTCAGCCCACGCCGGTCGGCCGACAACTGCCAGCTGAGGCGAGGCGCGCCGGCCACGACCGCCAAGGGCTCGGTCAGATGGTTGGTCCGCAGGCTCGACACCTGCGGATCGGCCGTCACACTGCCGCTTGCGGTGAGCGGAGTCGCCGTCAGCAACAAGGCCGAGGCAAGCAGAACCAGAGCTCTCACGATGATTCCCCAGTCGTCCGGGCCGGTACCGGCCCAAACCATCGCAGCGACCGCAAAACGCGGTCAACGAATCTGGCCACTAGCGGACAGCCTTTCTGGCCTGGTCGAACAGTAGTTTCAGCAGCGATGTGACGCGATGGGCACCTCAGTGCGTTGGTAGGGATGTGACGGCGATGAACTCCACCGAGGTCGACTTCGAGGCGTTTGCGCGGGCGAACACGCATCAGCTGTACCGGACGGCGTGGTTGCTGACTGCGGACTCGCACCACGCGGACGACCTCGTGCAGGAGACACTCGGGAAGCTGTTCGGGGTGTGGGGACGGGTACGGCGGATGGAGAAGCCGGCGGCTTATGCGCAGACCGTGCTGACCCGGACGTTCATCTCGCAACGGCGTCGGCGAAGTTGGCACGAGCAGCCGACGGACGTCGTACCGGAGTTGCCGGTCTCGGATGACGACCATGAGTTGCGGCTCTTGGTGATGCAGGCGTTGGAGGGGTTGCCTGCGCTCGATCGAGCGGTGTTGGTGCTGCGGTTCTTCGAAGATCGCAGTGTCGAACAAGTGGCGCGCGATCTGGGCAAGAGCGCCGGCGCGATCAAGAACCGGACGGCCCGGGCGTTGGTCCGGGTGCGGGCGGTTCTCGGTGACGAGGCGGTCATCGCACTGTGAACAGGCAGGAGAAGGACCCCGTGGACCCCGTGGAAACAACAGACGACCGGCTGCCCGATTTGATGCGGCGCGCCACTGAGACCCTTGAGCCCCGCTACCCCGATCTGGTGGAACGCGGGATGCGGCGAGGCGTCGTACGGCGGCGTCGGCGTCGGGTGTTGAGTGTCGCGGCGACCGCTGCCGCCGTCGCGATGACGGTCGGTGGGATCGCCGTCGTACAAGCGAATCTCGGGCCGCAGGCCGGTCAACCGCCGGTCGCCGGGCTCAGCACGCCGACGCCCAAGCCGGAGCCGGACGTCTCGGCGACGCCCGTTCCGCCGCCGCCGGCCAGTCCCGCCGAGACGCTGACGACGTTGAAGGGGTTGGTGCCCGGGCTGGCGACCTCCGGCGGGAAGACCTGGGGTGACAACTTCATCGCCGCCGGACTGCTCGTGGATGACGGCCAAGGCAAGGCCTGGGTCGAGGTTGGACTCCAGACAGTCAAGTACGACCCCAACTGCACCGACCAACCGCCGAGCCAGCACTGCAGGGCGCTGCCGGACGGGACGTTCCTCCGGTCGTACTCAGGCGCGGACCGCGGAATCACCTACAACGCCGTGGTCGTCGAGTATTCGGACCGGCGCGCGATCAGCCTGACCAGCACGAACGGCCTCAGTCTGAAAGGTCCCGCCACGCGCCCCGGACCGGCACTGTCCATCGAGCAACTCGTGGAGATGGCCTACAGCGTCTCCTGGACCTTCCCTCCCGCCAACTACGGAAAAGATCTGAACCGATGATGCTCCGCAAGACCGTACTGATTGCCGCCCTGGCTGGTGTCCTGATGGCACCGACCCTGACCGCTCAGGCGGCCCTGACCTGGACCGTGACGCCCACGAAGTCGCAGCCGTCGATGCTGGACGACATCGACGCGAAGAACGGCGAGACCTGGGCGGTTGGTAGCAACCTGATCGACTCCTACAGCGATACCCGACCACTGGCGTTCCGCTGGAACGGCATCCGCTGGGTCGAGACACCACAGCCGGTGCGCACGAACGCGACCCTGAACAGTGTCGCGGTGGCCGGCGCCAAGGAGGTCTGGGCAGTCGGCGAGGACCGCGCCGTACCGGAGCAGTCCAAGCCGTTGGCGATGCGCTGGAACGGTACGGCGTGGAAGGTCGTGCCCGGACCGCCTGTTCCGGCCGGGTCCTTCAGCGACGTGACGATCGCTCCGGACGGGACTCCGTGGGCATCCGGCTGGGCGGACGTCGACGGTCGCGAGCATGCGGTCGTCTACCGCTACACCAAGGGTGCCTGGCAGCCGTTGACGTCCGGGCTGGAGGGTTCCATCAACGGGAACACGTTGACCGTGCTGTCCGCGACGGACGCCTGGCTGGGACTGAACGGCGGAATGGCGCACTTCGACGGGAAGGCGTGGAAGCTGGTCGACGACGTACCGGCTGATGGTTCGCAGATCCCGACCGGGTTGGTTGCGGCCGGTCCGAAGGACATCTGGGCATCCGGGGTCGCGCACACCTCGAAGGGCGAGCGCCCGCTGGTCCTGCACTACGACGGCAAGGCGTGGACCCAGGTCCCGACACCGCAGACTTCGTCGCAGCTGTACGACATCACGCTGCACAACGGCCAGCCGGTCGCGGTCGGCGAGAAGTTCACCACCTCCGGCGACATCATCACCGAGCACCCGTTCGTGCTCGCCCTCCAGAACGGCAAGTTCACCGAAACCACCAGCCCCGCCGCCAAGATCGGCACCCTCACCGGCGTCGAAGCCGTCGGCACCCGCCTCTGGACCGTAGGCGCCCAACGCCAGCCGTCCGCCGACCCGACCCCGCTGGCAGCCCGTTCCAACTAGCCGTTTCGACCCACCGGCCCGCCAGTCTCCCTCGACCGCCGGGCCGGTCCTCGTCGTGCCCGAACCCCCAGGCCATCACAATCACCCAACCACCACCGCCCCAAGCGTGAACTCCCCCGGAATCTCCATTTGTGATGGCCCCCAGGTCCGCCCGCTGGGGTGTTTTGCTAGCTGGGGTGGGGT
>NZ_SMKA01000312.1 GCF_004348455.1 Kribbella albertanoniae | reverse complement strand
TAAGAGACAGCCACCCTTCTCTGCACCCGACACCCCATCCGCGGCACCGCCGCTCCTCCCCACACCCGGCGCGGCTCACGCGGGTGGGGCTCATCGGGCGGCTTCGGCTGCCTTTCCGTTCTCCGTCACCCCGGCCTCCGCCTCGCCATTGGCTCCCCCCTCTCCGATGGCGGCGGCACCTCAGGCCGGGGTGACGGGTCCAGCCCGGGGTCGCCGGGCGGGCGTCGTACTGGGCACTGTGGCGTTAGCGCTGGTTGCCGGCGGGCTGGCGGGTGCGGTCACTGGTGGGTGGGAGAGCGGTCCGAGTTCGGTGGAGCTGCCGCAGGCGGCGGCTCCGGCGGGTGCGGCGCAGCAGGGTTCGATCTCGGCGGCTGCGGCGAGTGTGCTGCCCGGGGTGGTGTCGGTGCGGGCGGGCCGGGCGACCGGTTCGGGGTTCGCGATCGACGCCCAGGGGCACGTAGTCACCAACGCTCATGTGGTGGAAGGAGCGAGCGATGTATCCCTGGTCCTGTCGAACGGCCGCCAGGTCGACGCGGACGTTCTCGGCGTGGACGCGAACAACGACCTCGCCGTCCTCCAGGTCGCGCCCGCCGACGCCGAGGGGCTGCGCGCGCTCACGCTCGGCCGGTCCGCACAGCTGCATGTCGGCGACCCGGTCCTGGCCGTCGGTTCACCACTAGGCCTGGAAGGAACCGTCACCGCCGGCATCGTCAGCGCCGTCGACCGTCAGGCCCGCTTCGGCGACAACAACACCCGCCAGTCCGCCATCCAGACCGACGCCGCCATCAACCCCGGCAACTCCGGCGGCCCCCTGGTCAACGCCGCCGGCCAGGTAGTAGGCGTCAACACCGCCATCGCCACCCTCGGCAGCTCCCGCTCCGGCAGCATCGGCATCGGCTTCGCCATCCCCGTGGACCGCATGACCACCATCGTCGAATCCCTCATCGACTAAAACACCGTCTCACCCCGAAGAACGCCGTTTCACCCCGACCCCATTCGCTGGGTTAACCCACGAGCTTGTGGGTTCCTGACCCGCATGCGAGTACAGAACCCACAACCTGATGGGGGAACCCATCAGCTGGCGGCCGTCGGCGGGCCGGCTGTCCAACGCTCGTCCCGCGCGCAACCCGGCCGGACCGCCACCACCGGCTAACGCGGTCGGGATGGGGGTGTTCACGCTCGCGCTGCGCTCAACCGGGCCGACCGGCGGCGGTTGGTGGGTGGTGGCGGACCTGCAGGCCATCACAACTGAGGTCCGCGGCCCCGGCTGAGCGTGGCGGCAGGTGGGCGACCGCAATTGTGATGGCCTGCAGGTCCGCGACCGCCAATGTGCCGGCAGCTGCGGGGGATCGCGCCGTCTCCGATCTGGTGGCTGACCCAGGGCCGGGCCGCGGTGGGGAACTCGAAGGCTGGTTAGCCCGGTCGCTGCATGAGCCGGTACGACGTTGAGCACGGTTCAACCACGCGCGCACCCGAACCGTGGTTGAGGGGTGCTCAAGGTGCGCCGGCCGGGCGACCTTGAGCACGGTTCAGCCGTTTCGGCGGGCGTCAGATGGTTGGTGGGTGCTCAAGGTGACTGCCCCACGATCTCGGGTCCCAGGGCTGCCCGGGCGATTTGATGGGTCAGCCCACCAAATGGGGTTCGGTGGTGGGGTGGATTGCAGGGTTGCGGTTCTAGAGTGGGGGGATGGTTTATTTCGGTGGGCTGTTGGTGGTGCTGGGGGTTGGCACTCTGGTGTTTCGGGATGCTGACGTTGTGGGGCTGCCGGCGGTTGTGGTGGGGGTTGGGCTGGTGGTGATCGGGGCTGGGGTTTCGGCGTTCGGGTTTGTGCGGCGGCGGAAGGTTCGGGCGCGGAAGATCGCCAAGGGGGAGCCGGTGCCGGTGGGGGATGTGATCGAGCGGGCGCGGGCTTTGCCGAGGTTGATTCGGGCGGCGCGGAAGGGTGAGTACGGCGAGCTGCCGAAGAGCCGGATGACGTTGTGGGTGCTCGCGGTGATCTACCTGGTCTCGCCGTTCGACATCCTGCCGGACCTGCTGCCGATCATCGGTGTGACCGACGATGCCGGAGTCGCGGTGTGGTTGTTGACGAGCGTCTCGACCGCGGCCGGGCTGTACCTCAATCACGAGCGCAAAGAGGTCGGTCAGCGCCCCGTCGACTGATCGAGCCAGTCCGCGACATCCTCGGCCGCCTCATCGGGGTGCTGGTAGGCGAACAGCTGCAACGGATCAGTCGGTACGTCGGCCGTCGGGCAGGCCAGCCTGGTTGCGGCGACCACGAGCTCCCGGGCCGCGGCCAGTACGAGTTCTGCCTGCGCCAAAGCAGCCGCCGGATCGTCCACCTCGGCCGCTGACCGAGCCAGGTCGGAGACTTCGCAGGCCTGGTAGGCCATGGCGAGTTGGGCCCGGTTCATCCGAAGGCTCGCACGAAGAAGAGGATCGTCATCGCGACCGCCGTGGACAGCACGAGCGTCCGCAGGACGACCTGCGGGAGCCGCCGTACCAGATGCGCTCCGAGGTAACCGCCGATGATCGCGCCGCACAGCATCGCGATCAGACGCTGCGGCTGATCCAGCACATCAGCAGCGAATACGAAGATCACCGCAGCCGTCAGGAACACCGCGCCAACCTGGATCACCCGCAGCGGCGTACCGCGCGCAGTGTCGAGCGAGCTGGTCGCGGTCCAGAAAGCCAGCATCATCGTGCCGACCGCGCCACCGAAGTAGCCGCCGTAGATCGACAGCAGGAACTGCCCGGTCAGGATCACCGCCGGCCCCGGCATGCCAAGACTGAAGGCGCGGTTCAGCCGCTTGCCGAAGGCAAGGACCAGCGTGGCGAAGGCCAGCAGCCACGGGACCGCCGCATCGAAAGATGCCGATGGCAACCACAGCAACAACCCCGCACCAAGTGCGCCACCGAACACGCTGGCCAGAGTCAACCGCAGCGTCGTCACATGCTCGAAGACGTGGATCTGGCGCCGGTAGACCCAAGCGCTGGTCGCGTTGCCCGGGAGCAGCGCGACGGTCGAGGTCGCGTTGGCCGTGACCGGTGGCATGCCGCCTGCTACCAGCGCGGACAGTGCCACGAAGCTCCCGCCACCGCCCACGGCGTTCAGGGCACCGGCGGCGACACCGGCCAGCAGGATGATCAGCACTCTTCGAGGATCGGCCCTGGATCGGGACTCCACAATGCGCGATCCCCGTAGCCAGCCTAAGGCCCAGGCGTAGGCTGAACTCATGCGGTACGACCTCGACGACCTCCGCCTCTTCACCCACGTGGCCACGGAAGGCTCGATCACCGGCGGCGCCCGGGCGATGCACCTCAGCCTGCCTTCGGCCAGTGCGCGGGTCAGAGCCCTCGAAGCGCAGGCCGGTGTCCCGCTCCTGATCCGCGAACGCCGAGGCGTCCGGCTGACTCCCGCCGGTGCCACGCTGGCCCGGCATGCGCGCGAGGTGCTGGCCGAGACCACCCGCCTGGACAGCGCAGTCGCGTCGTACGCCGTCTCCGGTACGGAACCGGTCCGCCTGGTCGCCGGTGGATCGGCGATGCACCAACTCGTGCCGGCTGCGCTGGCCACCTTCCTCCGCGACCATCCGGAGTACGACGTCAATGTGAAGGAACGCCGTACCGTCCGGAGTGTCCGAATCCTCGCCGCCGGGGAGGCCGACCTCGGCGTGATCCTGGACGACGAGCCGACCCCGCTGCGGACCGAACCGCTGGCCGACGACTCGCTCGTGGTGATCGGACAGGCCGGTGGAGTCCTGTCCGGACGGAGTTCGATCGCGTACGCCGAAGTTGCCGAGCATCCCCTGATTGCATTGGACCGGGTCTCCCCGCTGACGCTGTGGATGGAGGAGCGCCTCGGCCCGCACGCCCCGGTCCCGCGGTACCGGACCCTCGTGCCAACGCTGCACACCGTGATCATCCTGGCCACGGCCGGAGCCGGTCTGGCGATCGTCCCGCGCCGCGCGGTCGACGCGATCACCTCGATCGACATCTGTCCTCTCGAGGACGTTTGGTCGACCCGAGCACACCTCCTTTGCTACGCCACCAACGCTCCCCAAGGCGCCTACCTCCTGGCTGAGCATCTCCGGGCAGCGGCTAGCGTGCGGGCATGACTGACATCCCCCTGCAGGCCTACAGCGCGCTGTTGCACAGCAGCAACCTCGCGATGGTCTGCCGGGCGCTGAACATGTACCAGGTGGCCGCGGCGTACACGCAGGTGAGCGGCGGCAACCCGCTGCAAGAGGTGTCCGAGGAGACCCGCCAGGTAGCTCTGCGCATCCTGGATGGCCCGCCGGCCGAGGCCGGCGAAGACATCCGCGCCGGCTTCGACCACCTGAGCGCGCTGAATGTGTTGAGCACCTTGGCGAAGCCGGAGGACGCGGAAGTCATCGAGCGGATCGCCGCCGAAACCACGAACGACGAGGTCCGCGCTCTCGCGAAGCTAGTTGCCCGGTCAGTCAGATAGCGTTCAGGGCATGCGCGCCTTGACAGTGGATGAAGCTCGGCAACGAGCCACGGACCTAGCCCTGGGGTCCTACCTGGTCGACTTCGACCTGACCGATCCCGGCGACACCTTCGAGGTGACCAGCCGGATCCGGTTCACCGCGGTCGGTGACACGAGCTGGGTGGATGTGAAACCCGAGCGCCTGCTCTCGGTCGAGCTGAACGGGCAGTCGCTTGACCCGGAGTTGCTGGCCGACGGTCGCTTCCCACTGACCGGTCTGCAGGCCGAGAACGAGCTCGTGATCCACACCGTGCAGAAGTACTCCGTCGACGGCGAGGGCCTGGTCCGGTCGGTCGATGCTGCCGACGGACGCGTCTACACCTACGGCATGTCGTCACTGGAGTCCGCACCGCGCTACTACCCGTGTTTCGACCAGCCCGACCTCAAAGCGCCGTACACAGTGACGGTGAAGTGCCCCGAGGACTGGGTCGTGCTCGGCAACGGCGCCGCCACCCAAACAGCGCCGGGGGAGTGGGCGCTGGCCGAGACCAAGCCGCTGTCGACGTACTTCGTCGCCATCGCTGCCGGACCGTTCCACCTGATCCGCAGCCAGTACGACGGGATCTCCCTCGGACTGGCCTGTCGGCAATCGCTCAAGGAGTCGCTGGAGGCGGATGCGGAGGACCTGTTCCGGACCACCCGGGACGCGTTCGACGCGTACCACCGGATGTTCGCGCAGCGCTACATGTTCGGTGAGTACTGGCAGGTCTTCGTGCCGGACTTCAACCTCGGCGCGATGGAGAACCCGGGCTGCGTCACGGTCTCCGACGACTTCCTCTACCGGGCCCAGACGACCGAGGCCGAGCGCAGTACCCGGTCGCGCGTGCTGGTGCACGAGATGGCGCACATGTGGTTCGGTGACCTGGTCACCATGAAGTGGTGGAACGACATGTGGCTGAACGAGTCGTTCGCCGAGTACATGGCTCACCGCGTGGCCGAGGAAGCGACGTCGTACCAGGGGAACTGGACCGATTTCGCCTTCGTCCGCAAGTGGTGGGGGATGCAGACCGACCAGAGCAGCTCGACCCACCCGGTCGCGCCGGAGAGTCTGAAGGACGCGCGGCAGTCGCTCGACGACTTCGACGGCATCTCGTATGCCAAGGGTGCCGCGGTGCTCAAGCAGCTGGCGAAGTACCTCGGTGACGACGTGTTCCTCAAGGGCGTCAACGCGCACCTGGCAGCACACGAGTACGGCAACGCGGACCTGGCCGAGTTCATCACCAAGCTCACCGAGGCCGGTGCGACCGGTCTCGCGAACTGGTCCGAGCAGTGGCTGCAGACCTCGGGTCTGGATACGCTCACCGCCGAGCGCACGGCGACCGGTGTCATCCTGCATCGGCAGAGCCCGGACGACTCGCGCCGCCCGCACACTCTGACGGTCGGCGGGTACGACGAGGCCGGTGCACCGACGATCGTCGAGCTGGTGCTGGCCGGGGATACGGCTGAGGTTGCCCTCAGCAACGACATCGCGGTGATCGTGCCGGATGCGCAGGACGATACCTGGGTGAAGATCCGGCTCGACGAAATCACCTTGGCCAACCTGCCCGCCGTACTGCCGAAGATCGCCGACAGTACGACGCGCGCCGTGATCTGGAACGCGGTGCGCGACGCGACGATGACCGCCGAGCTCGATCCGCGGCAGGCGCTAAACCTCTTCGCCACAACCGTCGGGGACGAGGACAGCGATGTCGCGGTCGAGTCGCTCGTCCGTTGGTTGACCGAGCGAGTGGTCGGCGGCTACCTGCCGTACGACGAGTCCCGCGCGGTGGTTGCGGATGCGTTGGAAGGGAAGCTTGCGAGCGTGGAGCCGGGCAGCAGCCTGCAGCTCGCGACCGCCCGCGGTTTCGTCGCAACCACCAATGACTCGGAGCTGCTGAAGAGCTGGCTGACCGCCGAACGGGTGCCGCGCGGGCTGGAGATCGGGCAGGACCTGCGGTGGGCGATCCTGCTCCGGCTGGTGCGGCTCGACGCGGCCGGCGAGCTGGAGATCGTCGCCGAGCATGCCCGGGACCAGTCCTCCGAAGGTGCGGTCGAGGCCGCGCGCTGCCGAGCGGCGTCACCGGCCGGCAAGGAGGCAGCCTGGACCCGGATCATGACCGACCCGGAGATCGGCGTCCGCGAACTCCTCGCCACGGCCGAGGGCTTCTGGCATCCCGGTCAGTCCGCGATCACGGCGCCGTACGTCGGGAGGTTCTTCACCGAGATCGCCGGTACGGCGGACATCCGGGCGGGCATGGTGCTGATGCTGACCACGATGCGGATCGTGCCGAAGTACGCGATCGACGCCGACCTGATCGGTGCCGCCGAGGCGCTGAGCAAGGACGAGACCGTCACCTCGGGGATCCGCCGTGCCGTCGCCAACTACCTCGACGACCTGCGCCGGGCGGTGGAGGTTCGCCACCGATACAGCTAGTCTGGTTACTCAGAGTGTCGACTAGCGCTCAAGGAGTGACCGTATGCCGTGGTTCCGCCTGCTCTTGGTGCTCGGGTTCCTCGTCCTCCCGGCCACTCCGGCGGCGGCAGCCGACTCGGTCGCTGCGGTCCGCGCCCGGCTCGAGACGATCGCCGGGCTGCGGATCGAGAGCGGCCGGCTGATGAACGGGCGGCCGTTCTTCGTGCTCTGGTACTCCCAGCCCACCGATCACCACGCGCAGAGTGGCGAGCGATTCGAGCAGCGGATCACCTTGTGGCACAGGGGATTCGACCGCCCGATGGTCCTCGCCACCTCCGGCTACGGCGGGGCGGTCGGCGCATACGCCGCAGAGCCGACGAGCCTGGTCAGCGGCAACCAGTTGGATATCGAGCAGCGCTTCTTCGAGAAGTCCACCCCGGCGAGCAAGGACTGGACCAAGCTCGACATCTGGCAAGCCGCGACCGACCACCACCGGATCGTCCAGGCCTTCAAGACCCTGTACGGCGGCAAGTGGCTCTCGACCGGCGCGAGTAAGGGCGGCATGACGTCGGTCTACCATCGCCGTTTCTACCCAGCCGATGTCGACGCGACGATCGCGTACGTCGCGCCCCAGGACACCGTGAACGAGGACGACGTGTACGTCGATTTCGTCCAGCAGGCGGGGACCGATCCGGCCTGTAACGAGGCGCTGCGGATGATGCAGCGCAACGCTCTCTACCACCGGCAGGCGATGGTCGCGAAGGTCGCCGCCCTCGGCGACAAGTACGACCTCGGCTACGGTTCGGCGGATCGCGTCCTCGAGGCGGCGGTTCTCGAGACACCGTTCCAGTTCTGGCAGTACCGCACCCAGGCGAACTGCGCGCAGGTCCCCGGGCGGACGGCGACACCCCAGCAGCTGTTCACGTTCATCGACGGCATCGTCGGCTGGTCGACGTACGCCGACGACGGCATCGCGCCGTACCTGGCCTATTACTACCAGTCCGTCGCCCAGCTCAACTGGCCCGACGGGGTTACCGGCACCACGTGGCTCAAGGGTTTGCTGCACTATCCCGAGGCCAGCTCAGCGAAGGCCACCGTCCCGGATGCGATCGAGCCGAAGCATGATCCGCGCGCGATGCTCGACGTCGACAACTGGATGAAGACAGCCGCCGAGCGGATCCTCTTCGTCTACGGCGAGAACGATCCGTGGAGCGCGGAGCCGTTCATCGGAGGCCCCGGCACCAAGGACTGCCACTGGTACGTCGTTCCCGGCGGCAACCATGGTGCGAACCTCGCCGGTCTGCCCGCGGCCGAGCGTGCCGCGGCCACCGCGGTGGTGAAGGGTTGGGTCAGCGCACAGTAAGGCGCTCCGCCACGGCCTTGCGGGCCTGGTGGATGCGGGCCTTCACAGTCCCCAGCGGTACGTCGAGCTCGTCCGCGATCTCGGCGTACGTGAGGGCACCGAGGTCGCGCAGGACCAGCGGCTGGACGAGCTGAGGGTGGCTGGATTCGAGGTGCTCGAGCGCTTCGAGCAGATCCAGGCGGGAGCCCGCGATGACCGACGTCGTCCGCGGATCGGCGGCCTCCGGGAGGTATTCCGAGGTCTGCTCGACCGAGCGGCGCTTGAGTGAACGGTAGGTCTGACGGGCCTGGTTCGTGGCGATGATCGTCACCCAGCCGGCGAAGCTGCCGGTGCCCTTGAAGGTGTGCAGCTTGTTCGCCACCTGGAGCAGGGTGTCCTGGACCGCCTCCTCGGCGTCCTCGCGGTGCGGAAGGAACTTCGCCACCCGTCGCTGCACCAGCGGCCGGATGGCGTGCAGCAGCTCGGGCATCTCTGAATTGTCCTTCAGAGTGCGCGCCGCGAGTGCTTCGAGCTCCTCGTTCATACTCCCCCAGAGAGTGCTGTCCCCGTTCGAACCGGTCGTGAACGACAATAGCTCTCGATGGATGTCATCGGACGGTACCGGCTGCAGGACCAGATCGGCGCGGGCGCGTTCGCGACGGTCTGGCGAGGCTACGACGACGACCTCGACGTGGACGTCGCGGTCAAGATCCTCGCCGACAACTGGGCGTCGCGCGCCGACGTGCGCGAACGCTTCCTGTCCGAGGCGCGGCTGATGCGCCGGATCGCCAGCGACCGGGTGGTCCGGGTCTTCGACCTGGGCCGGCTGCCGGACGGCCGCCCGTACTTCGTGATGGACTACGTCGGCGGTGGCACCCTCGGCGACCTGCTGCGGCAAGGCCGGTTGGACCCGGTGGACGCCTTGTGGTGGGGCGCGGACCTGGCCCGGGCGGTCTCCGCGCTGCACAACGAGGGTGTCGTGCACCGCGACGTCACCCCAGCGAACCTGCTGCTCCGGGAGAACACCGGCATCGAGTCCGGCGGCGGTACGCACCGGATCGTGCTGGCCGATCTCGGGCTGGCCAAGCGGGCCGCCGAGGCATCCGGACTGACCCAGGCGGTCGGCACACCGTCGTACATGGCGCCTGAGCAGGGGCGCGGTGACGGCGGGTTCGACGAGCGCGCGGATATCTACGCGATCGCTGCTGTGACCTATGCGCTGCTTACTGGGCGTCCGCCGTACAGCGTCGCGTCGATTCCCGATGTGCTCAACAGGGACCCGGATCTGCTGCCGGACAGCCTGTATCCGGTCCTGCACGAGGGGGTCGGCGAGCTGGACGACATCTTCGCGCGGGCGCTGGCCTACAACCCGGTCGACCGCTGGGACCGGGCCGAGACGTTGGCCGAGCGGCTCGAGGCCGAGGCGTACCGGCTGGAGCAGGAGGCGCCGCTGCGTGCCCTCGAGCGCACCAGCATCACCGACGACGACGAGGTCTCGACGACCGTCGCGACAAACCCGCCTGTACGACGTCGCCGCCGGCTCTGGGTGTGGTTCGCGGCCGCGCTGCCGGTGGTCTTCGTGGCGGCGGGAGCCGGTGGCTGGTTCCTGTTCGGACAGTGAGACGAGGCTCCTCACAGCCGGTGATGACTGCTTAGAGTAGCGACATGGCTACTCACCGCAGTCTGCTGGTTCTCGGTGTCGCCGTACTCCCGCTGGTCTTCGGCCTTCCCACGGCAGCCCAGCCCGCGGCAGCCCAGCCGGCCGCGAGCTACGCGTGCCGGGCGGACACCAAGTTCGGCAAGCACCTGCTCTCGCTACGCCAAGGCGTCGACGCGAAAGCACCCGCGACCGTCAAGCCGAACCACCGCTTCTCGATCACCGTCGACCTCAAACCCGGCCAACTCCCCGGCGAGGTCAAAGGCTTCAAGCTCAAAGAGGTTCGGGACCTCTCACTCCGCGTCCCGATCCCACCCAACTCGTCGTACGTGAGCGCCACCTTGACCGGCGGCTCCGGCCTCAACTCCACCCCGTCCGTCCGCCTGGACGGCCGCACCGCCGTCATCACCGTCACCGGCCCCATCCCCGGCGGCGCCGCCTACCAACTCCCGACCCTGACCATCCGCCTGAAGGCCGGCCGCCGAGGCGCCATCGTAGAAACCCGCCTCAAAGGCACCTCGTACGACGACCCCGGCCTAACCCTCACCGCCAAAATCAAGTGGAAGTTCATCACCCTCAACTCCCCGGTGAGCTGCTACCCCAACCC
>NZ_SMKA01000311.1 GCF_004348455.1 Kribbella albertanoniae | reverse complement strand
GAGGTGGTGCGGCCGCCGTTGGGGTCGCGGCTCCAGTTGCGGATTTCTTCGTCGCGTTCGCCGCAGACGGCGGCGAGGTCTTGGAGGTCGCGGGGTTGGGCGGAGCCGCCGAGGATGAGGCGGAGGGTGGCGGCGTCCCACATGGCTGCGGCGGCTTGTTCGCCCCAGCGTTCGCGGGCTTGGGCTAGGGATTGGATGACGACGTGGGTGGAGATGCCGGTGCCGCCGCCATCTGCCATGAGGGACGGCAGAGACGGTACGGCGCACAGGTTGGCGATCTCGTCGAGGACGAGGCCGAGTGGTGGTTCGAGGCGGCCGCCTGGGTTGTGAGCGGCTAGTTGGCGGGCAGATTCGGTGATGTCTTCGAGAAGTGCGGCGATGAAGGCCGAGGTGGCCGACGCGCCGACTCCGGTGCCGAGGAGATAGATGGTGCCGCGTTCGCGGATGAAGCTGGCGGGGTCGAAGCCTTCGCCGGCCGGTGGATCGAAGGACCGGCGTACGGCGGGGTCAGCGAGCGCGGACAGGGCTGAACGGACGCCGGCCCAGATGGCGTCTCGGGTGCGGCCGTCCATCCGAACAATGCCATCGAGGGTGTCGCCCCAGCCTTCAGCGGCGTCGTTGGAGCGGTTGAGGATGCCGACGGCTTCGATGGCCGAGGCGGGTTCGAGACCCCAGCGGTAGAGCTGGCCGATGCCGGAGTCGTCGAGGGCGGCGGCGTGGAGGAGACCTCGGAGGGCCATTTCGGTTTGGCCGTGCCAGAAGGCTGCGTCGCTGACGTTGCCTTTGGCGAAGCCGGCTCCGGCGGCGAGTCCGCTGGCGCGGACGATGGCGGTGGTGGGGTTCTCGCAGCCGCGCACGGGTGACCAGCGGATACCTTCGACTCTGCCAAGCCCCTGCGGATCGAAGACCGCTACAGGGCCGATTGCACGGCGCAGCTCGAGGGTTGCGGCGAGGTTGTCTGGCCGGGTCGACGTGGTGACTACGGCACCGGGTGCGTCGATGATCGAGCCGATGATCTGGTGAAGGCCTTTGCCGGATCGGGGCGGACCGACATCGATCCGCGAGTCTTCGACCGATGCCCAGCATTCGCGGCCGCGGGCGTAGCCGAGCAGGGTGCCTACCTCGTGCGGCGAGGTCGTCCGTGCCTGTGGTCGGGCGGATCGGCCGCGGCGGATGACCTGGGCGCGTCCGACTGCGGCTTCGACTTCGCTTCTGGTGGCGAGTCCGGGGCGAGCAGCTACGACTCGGGCGCGGTTGGGCGTGCCTGCCTTGCGGTTCTGCCACATCCGCATCCCCACGTACACGAGGCTCAGGGGCACGACAACGGCGACGGCAAACACAGCCCAGTACGTCGTGGCGTCAAGCTCTGTGGTGGTCAGTCCGAAGGCGGCTGCTGGGTTGCCGGGGTGGATGGGAACGCGCAGGGCGTCGATCCAGGGTGATGAGACCCAGTGGCCGGTGGTGAGCAGGTGCGCGAGACCGCCAGCGAGGTAGAAGACGCCGGCGAAGCCGAAGAGGACTCCCCCGGCGATGTAGATGGTGTCGGTCAGATCGTGTCCGGAGCGTTGGTTCATCGGGTTCACATCCGAGCGTCGGTGTCGAACAGCTCGACCTCGCGAGCGTGCCGGATCAGCTGTACGACGAACGAGCGGCTAGGCAGGCGCCACAGCGCGCGCCCCTTCGGCAGCTTGGCGATCGTTGCGATCTCGACATCAGTCAAACCGAGAAGACTGGCAGTCCGGGCCAGCTGATCGGACTCCTGCCGCAACATGATTCGTGTCGAGCAGTCGGCGAGAAGACCTTCGGCCAACGCACGTGCTTCTGATCCGTGGTCACCGACGGCCGCCAGGTCGGACAGGCGATGGACGATGAGGATGTTGGAGACGCCCCAGGCCCGTGAGAGCTTCCATTGCTCCTGCATCCGCCGCAGCAGGGCGGGATCTCGCATGACGCGCCAACCCTCGTCGTACACGATGAAGCGATTCCCACCCGCCGGGTCCGCGACGGCAGCTTCGAGCCACGACGACGCGCAAGCGAGCGTCAGCCTGAGTGCCTGGTCATCGCCGCCGCTGCTCAGCCAGGACGAATCCAGAGTCACCATCGGCAGCGCGGGATCGAAGTCGGTGGTCGACGGACCGTCGAACATCCCGGACAGATCGCCATGGACGAGTCGCCGGATGGCATGGGCGACCTCGCGGCCGTCGTCGACCAGGCTCGCGGTCTTCAGACCGGCCCGCTCGGCATGGCGCGAATCCGGTGCAAAGAGGGCGACGACTACATCAGGGATTGTCGGAGTCGGGACCTGCGCCGAGGCGGTCTCGAGTGCGAGGTCCAGCGCAGTGTGCTCGACCGCGATCAAAGGCCGGCCAAGCGTGGATTCCGCGAGCGTTCCGAGCAGCGCCCGGCGGCGGGACCAGACGATGCGGGTCCATTCGTCCGCGTCGACGGTCACCGGTTGGCGGCCCGCGTCGAGCGGGTTCAGTCGCGTCGGGAGCCCGGGACCGAGTTTGATAGTCGCGCCACCGATCGCTTCGGCCACCGCCGTCCACTCCCCTTTCGGATCGCAGGGGACGTAGGCCTTGTGCCCAAGGGCGAGGGAGCGAGTGATCAGCGCTTTGGCCGTGGACGACTTCCCGCTCCCGATGACGCCGGCGAGCAGGACGTTCGGGTTGGTGATGACGCGATCCTGGTAGAGCACCCAGGGGTCGTAGACGAACGAGCCTCCACTGAAGACGTCGGATCCGATATAGGTGCCTTCGGCCCCGATCCCGCCCTCGGCCAGGAACGGGTACGCCACCTGCAAGATGCGGGTCGTCGCCCGATGCTTGTCGACCAAAAGCCGACGGCCGCTGCCCCGGCCAGACGCGGCTTCAAGTGACTCGGCTGACTTGCGGTTCTTCGACGGCCGAGTCCGCGGGGTGCGGTTCGCTCGTCGCGTCGCTCGGTCGGTTCCGTCCAGTTCGTAGTACGCCGTTTGCTGCTTCATCAGAGTCCGATCCCGAACGGTAGAGCGGCGGCCATGAATCCCTCGAGCTGCTGGCCAACGAGACGACGTACGTCAAGGAACGACTGTGTGGCTGCGATTTCGATCTCCATGCACGCGTCATTGAGCGCTTCCTCGGTATCACCGGACACCACGACGAGCCCCAGCCAGCGCACATCGCCGTGTCCGGCTGCGAGGTCGCGTTCGCGTTGCGCGACATCTGCGTCGAGTTGCCGGTCCTCCTCGGTCTCCATTTGGCCGATCCTGGCTCGCGTCGCCCGGTCGGTAACACGCTCGACCTGATGCCGGCGAGCATCCCGCAGCGCCCTCGCCATCGGAATCGGCTGCAGCACAAGGCTGAACGTCCGCCGGATCCCCGGCCGCAGCAGCAACGGACCCAGGAACGACGGCGCCGCCCGAACCCGCGGCCACTCGGTGACGACGTACACACGATGGAACGACGAATCAGTCCGGAGCTGATCCCAGCTCTCGTCAACCGCCAACGGCCCAGCATCCGAGGCTTCCATGCCTGCAGATGACGGGATCGTGCGAGTCGCCGCAGGATCGAACGCGACCCGCAGACTCACCGCGAGCTCCTTCGCATTCAACCAGCACCCAGCGACACCGGCTGCGGCGAGCGAGGTCTGGAAGGCGCGTGCCTCCGATTCCAGTACGGCGGTCGCCCCGACGATCCCGCCGCCGTGCTTGCGGACCTCACGCGAGACCGCGTCCAGGCTGATCGCGAAGCTGAACAAGGTTTCGTGCCTGGCCGCAGCCGGTGCCGCCTGCTGCAGCAGATCGGTGTAGATCGCTCCGGCCGGCGTCGCCGGATCCACGTTCCGCCGCTTCGCCCACGCGGTGAGCTCGTCACCGGGATCCGGCAGCGTCCGCTCCAAGATCTGCGCCCGGGCGATCCGGTTGCTCTGGCACAGTCCGGCGATCAACTGCCCGTACGCCGTAACCCGCCGTTCCTGCTCATCGCTGTTCTGCAACAGATGAGCAGGCCCCTCGATCTTCGCGACCGCGATCAACCGCCGCCGCCTCGGATCGTGAACGATCCCGATCCCGGAGTTCGTCGTCAGCATCCGCAGTACGCCGCCCTCCCCTGGCAACTGCAACCGCCCGTGCTGACGCGGCGCCATCACATCGGCCCGAAACGAGCGCTTCCGCAGCACGTGCACGACCCGAAGTACCAGCCAGCGATACAGCGGAACGTCCTCGACCCGCAGGAACGCCACCGCAACACACATCGACGCCACGGTCAGACTGGCCACCATCGGTACCGGCGCCAGTTGGTTGATCAACGACACGATCGTGACGAGCACCGCCGCGAGGACAAGCCCCACCTGCACAGGCCGAAGTCCAAGCAGTACGGCGTTGCGGTCCGGCCGAGGGAACCGAGTCGCCAACGTGCTACTCACCGTTGTTCTCCTCCTTGCGAATCGTTGCTGCCTGCCGCGTCTGAGGCTTGGCTCGCTCCCCCTGCCGCGACCGTGGCCTGGCTGGTCGCCACGGCTGTTGCCGAACTACCACCATCGGAAGACGGCGGCGGTGGCGGCGGATTCGGCACGCTCGAACCCGTTTCGACCACAACGACCTCCGGACCACCGGACGGTGTGAAGTCGGACTTTCCGTCGTCAGAGGACTGCTGATCGGGCGAATCGCTGTCGCGTCCGACGACAGGCGGCGGCCCGCCCTCGCTGGATCCACCGAAGTGGTGGGCCGCGAACTGCTGCGCCTGGTCAGCACGCTGCTTCAACACAGATGCACCTGTGGACCCGTGCTGGACGAGCTGAGCCGCCGTACCCGCATGATCGCCGGCCCAATGGACGAACGAGTACGTCGCCAACGGTGCGAACGCGGCCATCGCAAACAGCAAGATCCCTGCCAGGAACGTCCCGATGCTCGGACTGCCCTGAGCATCAACGTTGCCGATGGCCGACAAGCCCAGAGTGAAGATCATCGCCATCACGATCTTCGAGAACAGCAGCGCGGCCACGATCTCGATCCAGCGCCGCAGCCAATGCCGGGTGGCCGACCAGGTCCAGCTGGCCATCGCGACCGGCGCGAATACGACGAAGGCGATGAGCGCGACCTCACGCAGCAGCATCACCAGGTACAGCCCCATGACGGCCAGGAGCCCGAGGGACACGGCGACGATTAGGGAACCGCCCAATGTCGGGATGGCCTGCAGCGCCGTGACGTTCACCATTCGCTTCAGCGCCGTGATCGTCGCCGCGTTCCCGCCGAGGATCCCAACCGAAATCTGGTCGACCACCCGGCCAAGACCGGCGACCACCGCGACGGCAAACGGTACGCCGACCGTCCCGATGATCGCTCCGATCAACGCCTGCCCCAATCGGCCGGGCTCGCGGCGGATCGCTGCCGACAAGCACTGGAAGACGAACATTCCAACCAGAAGAGGAAGCGTGATCACGATCATCAGATCGAGGTTGCTACGCCACCACTCCTGATCGAACCGCGGCGACGTACTCTCGCTGAACGCTGTGAACACGAAGCTCGTGAGATCAGTCAGGCCACGAGCCATCCAGTTCACAAACGACTGCCACATGGAGTCCGCAGCGTTCGCGGCGGCGCCCGATGCCACACAGGCGCTCGGGTTCGCGAGGCATTCGATCCAGCTCATGGTCAGCCGATCTGAATGGCGGAGAAGAAACGAACCAGAGCGTTGGACGAGCCGATCAGGATCGCCGCGCCAAGAGCGACGAGGAACCCGAACTTCCCTTTGCTGGCGTAGCCGGCGTTGCCATTGATGCTGCCCAGCGCCCATGCAGCGGCCGACAAGATGAGCACCGCGACGCAGACCGCGAGGCCGAAGGGCAACAGCGCCCCGATCATGTGCCGGAACTCGGGCAGCCCGGGCAGACCATCGGTGTTGGGTTGGATGCCTGGATCCTGGATGAAGATGATGTGGCTGAACACGTGAAATTCCTTCTGTTGATCAAGAAGTCGAGTAGATCGGCGGCGCCCAGCCGAGATAGGCCGCGCCCCACTTCGACTCGATGCGACCGAAGTCGACTAGGTAGACACCGCCCTCGCCGGGGACGTCGTCGCCGATGTCGTTGGAGACGATGCGACCGTTGCCGACGTACACCGCGACATGGCCGTACACATGGCCGGTGTCCCAGAAAACAAGGGCACCAACCGGTGGTTGCCGATCGCCACGATGGGCCTTGCCCATGGCAACCATCTGCCGCCACTGCACAGCGGCCGAGTAGTAGCCCGAGTACGGCCGGCCCCAGATGTTGGCCGCCAGCCGAGCGCACAGCTGGTAGTAGCCGTGGCCACCAACCAGCCGCAACGCCCGCGCGACCGCCTCCTCGGCACCAGGCAGGGTGCCTCCACTTGGTTCGACCGGTGCCTGACAGCTGGGCGGAGGCGGGTTGGTCGGTGTCGCTATGCAGGTGTCGCTGCCGCTGGCCGCGATGGCCAGCGGCGCGATCAGACCGATGCTGCTGGTCAGCAGTGCTCCGGCCAAGGCGATCTTGATGATCACGATGCCGTCTGGGCCGAGCCTGACCAGAACTTGCAGGTGTACACGCAGACCACGCTGACAGCAGCGATCCGCTCAACAGTCTTCGTCTCATCGCCCAGGACCACGCTCTGCCTGCCCCGCACCACGTACGCGTGCCAGCCCTGCGGCAGCCCGTGGTTGTCCTTGAGCTTCGCCAGCTCCGGCGTGGTCTCCGCGGTGATGTCAGTGACGGTCGCGCGCGCCTCCCAAGCCTCGAGCTGCTGCCACTCCCCCGGCCCGGGCAGCATGCTTCTCGCGACTTCCGCACTCGTACTCGCGGCACCAGCGAACATATTGATCCCGCCGACCCAATCCGAGTAGCTGTGCTTGCTCGCGTCATAGGTCCAGATCGCTCGAGCGAACTCGACGGCGTACTCGTGAGAATCGGCAGTGACCGGCACACGCCACTGCTCCAGCGGTGCCCGCGTCACCTGCACGTTGTCACCCGGCACAGCCGGGCCGACCGGGCTCTGAGCTGACCGCTGACCGCAGCCAGCGACCAGCAGCACCAGCACGGTGCCGAGCACGAGCGCTGCGGGGATCACGATCTTGGACCGGATCGAGTGATGCTTCACAGTTGTTCCTCTCTTGGGGACCTCGGTACGGCGCAGCCAGGCGAACCCGGCCGCAGCCAGCCGCGGCGGGATGACCCAGACCGCGCTGAGGACGTGCAGGTAGACCCGGAACTGCCAGCGGTAGTACCGAACGAGCCAGCTCCGGCGCGGGGCGATGTGGTGGTTGTGCGTCATACCGGGCATCAACGGATGAGCCCGGAACTTTTTTGATCAGGCGGCTCGAAGCACCCCGAGGCCGACCAATCGGCGGCGGCCGAGAACGCTTCTTCGTCCGAAAAACCGCAAGTCACGACCGGAAGCCGCCCAGATCCAGCCCTTCACATCGGGATCAGCGAAGACCTCCCACGGCGGCTGGCCGATCGCGAGCCGGGCCAGCGCCGACGGCTTTCCAGCTCCCCCACGCAGCAGCCAACTGAAAGCCTCCGCCTGCTGCCTCGTGGCACCCACCCGGCGCAGCCGGAGAACGATCGCCGACCGCTGGTACGACGGACCGTCGGCCGCCGCGCCAATGAACAGGCGACTGGTCGCCGGTGCAAGCCCATGCCGTTCAAGCTGCTCCACGATGCGATCCAGATACCGACCCAACCCCGGCTGGTAGCTGCTCTCCTGCTCCGGCAGCAACGCGACCAGCGGATGCTTCTGCCGCCTCAGCACCTCCGACCGCAGAGTGTCCTTCAAACGCCACCGCACCAGATTCGCGAGATAGCCCCACGAGATCCCACCGGCCGGCGGATTCGCCGCCAGCTCGCGGCACCGCTCCCAGGCAATGACCCGAGCCAACTGGGCCGCCTCGTCATTCCCGAGCGCGGCCCGCAGCCGACTCGACAACGGAGCCACGATCCGCTCCTCGATCCCCTCAGCCAACCGCCCAGACGGACCCTCCGCCCAACCCGACTCAGCCGCATCGCTGATGAGTACCTCCAACTCCACATCCATCGGTGACTCCATCCAGAGGAAGGAGAAGCGGATCGCTCCAGCTCCTCGCCGTACTGCCGTGCCACCAAATCTGCTGGCCACAGCCCCGACCCAGAACCTGGAATACGAGATCCAGGAGTCCTGGAACTCACATCCGGGGACCAAGGTCGTCGCGACCGAGATCCGCATGCGCCCAGATCTCGGCCTCGCGGCGAGAACCCGAGCGCGTCAGCTTCTGGCCGGTGTCCTTGATCAGGCGCCCGGCGGCGCTCACCACCCGGCCGCCCAACGTCTCCACCAAACGCGCTGAGGGCTTCCGCCCCACGCCTCGCGCAGCGGCGAACAATCTCCCGGACGACGAACCATCCATAGGACAGCCGAACCTGGCGAGCACGGTGTAGGCCACCGACTCGGCTTCCAGCTCGCTCAAGCCCCCGCAGACCTGTCCCGACGACAACTTGTGCATCCGCAAATGCGCCACCTCATGAGCCAGAGCAACAGAAGCACTCGGTACGTCGAGATCGGCGTCCAAGATGATCCGGCGACGCCTGACATCCGTCACCGAACCGCCCGCCTCCGGAGCCAGCTCCTGCTCCCGCACGCCGTACCCAAGCCCACCCGCGACGCTCGTCAAAGCCTCCAACAGCCGCCGCGGAGTAACTCCCGAGCCAGCATCAACCGACGGCAACAGAACCGGCCGCCCCTCGGTCTGACTCACATCCCACAACGTGCCGACACCATGCCCCTGCACAGACCCCACGACACGATCCGTACGCCGCTCACCGGTCACAACACGAATCCCGGACTGACCCCGAACGACCTGCCGGCCCCGCCGCTGCCACGCCTCCCGGTCCCCGACCCACAGCGCGTCCGGCAGCTGCAACCTGATCAGCACGACATTGCGAAACGTCTGCCCCTGCAGCACCGACGACGCATTCAGCCACCGCACCCACTGCCCAGCCGTCCACCGCCTCCCAACCTCCGACTCGAACGCCTTCCGAAGGTCATCTACCGTCACCCGCACCCGATTCACCTCAGCCTCCCGATCTCGTAGTCGGCGAGCTCAACGGTTGACGTCGGTCTCTTCGGGCGACATCCAGGTCCTGGATCCCGAGATCAAGGAGTCCGGTCAGGCTCCGGATCCGCAGCAGCCGACGGTTCGAAGTACTGAGGTCGACGGCTAGAACGCGACTTCGTCCCCCGGCGCACCACCGGGGTGAGGACCTCGCGCGAGACGACCGCGGGCTCGAGATCCAGACGCTTGGCCAGGCCTGCGATCTGCTGCGCAACCCGGCCGGACGGCAACTGCCTGACCAACGGCGCCACCGCACGCAACGCGTTCACCTGACCACTGACGTGATCAAGTACCGGCCCCCACTTGGCAAGCTCAACGTCGATCGCGAACTCCGCCAGCAGGCGAGCTGACGCCAATCGCTCGTTGAGACCCGACCGGGACTGCCGGAACAGCGACGCAGGATCATGCCTCGGCGGCAACTCGGCCACCCGAACCGAACCAAACGCCTCCATCAACACATCCAGACCCCGAACCGCCCCAAGCCTGCCTCCAGGGTCAGCGTCGAAGGCCACCACGATCTGATTCGCTGGAGAAACCTGCCTGATCATCGCCGCGTGCTGACGAGTGATCGCCGTACCGCACGTCGAGATCCCCGCCCACTGGCGCCCGACCTGATCAACAGCCAACGCATCCGGCACACCCTCAACGACCACAGGGATCGCACCCTGCAACAACTTGCCGCACTGAGCAGACAGACCAACAACCGTCTCCGACTTGCTGTAGAGCTCGGTCGCAGGGCTATTGAGATAGCGAACCCGCCCACCACGAGCCCGCCCCACAAACCCGACCGCCTCCATATCGGCGTTCTCCGCCGTGAACATGACCCGATCCCGAAACCGGTCGACCAGATACCCATTCATCGTCGGCGCCGCCACACCAGCAGCAATCAGCTCATCATCACCAAACCCCAACCCACGCAGGTGATCCGTCAGGCCCGTCCACGCATCCGGGGCATACCCGATTCCCCAGGCCGAATCATCAAGTACGGCGCCCAGGCCGCGCCCCCGCAGATGCTCCGCAGCCCATCCCTCCGGAGCATCCAAGAGCTGGTCCCTGTAGAAATCCCGCGCGACCCGGTGCACTTCCAGCAACACACGGCGCATGTCTCATCCCAACCCCGGCGCCGAAGACGGCGGATCAGGATCATGCTGCTCCGACGACCAGTACCCGCTCCCGCTGACCTTGTAGGTCATCAACGGCCGAGCACTCGCCAGCAGATCATGCAACTCCCCGGCCCCGTCATCCCGCATCGACTCCACCGCCGCACCAGCCGGCACGTCGATCGCCCGCACCCGATCGAAGAAGAACGCAAGATCCAAGACATACCCCGCTGCCTGCTGCCGCGCCGGCATGTCACCGCTCAGAGCAACGATGACCTTGTCGCTCGGGGTGAACCTCCGCAAGATCCGAGCCTGCGCCGTCGACAGCGCCTCGCCACACACGGGGATTCCCGCCC
>NZ_SMKA01000310.1 GCF_004348455.1 Kribbella albertanoniae | reverse complement strand
CACCCCTCCCTAGGCGCGCCTGGCGACGCCACGGAGCTACTCCCCCCCAGCTCCGTGGCGTCGCCCTTTGACGCTCCAGCGGTCCGATCGTTCGAAGGACAGGACGTATACGTCTACTGGGGTCCGTCGCCGGGCATGGTCAGCGTGGCGACGCCGGCTAGTAGGTTTATACGTCCTGTCCTTACGGCGATGGCTGGAAGAGGACGCTTACCAGGGGTTCTCGATGGTCTGGTTCAGCTTGTTGCCTTGTAGGTCGGTCACAGTTACCCGGAGACCGGCCGCCGCGCCTGGGCGGACCTGCGTTCCGCCGTGGGAATTCAGGATCAGCCGGTGCCATGTCTTCCCGTCGTACGAGATCTCGGCGGTGGTGCGGAAGATCCCGGCGCCGCGATAGCCAGGCTGGTACGCCGGATCGAGCTCGAGCCGGCCGTTCGTGTGCTGGTAGTCGACCTGGATCAGCGGCAGCACAGCTCGCCCGGACGACGGCTTGGAGCGGAAGTGCCACGCCGTGTGCGTCGCGGTCGAGGTCTTCGCCCAGCTGGACGGACCGCGGCGCTGGTCCAGGGTGAGGTCGTACCAGGCCGTCTTCGCCGGTACGGCGAACTGCGCCACCGACCAGCTCGCGCTTCCCAGCTCGACGCCGTTGCTGCTGAGCTTCATCGACGTCGTGTCACCGCGGTCGCCCCAGCCGTAGATGGTCCGATCACCGTTCACGTACTGCGGGATCGCGATCCGCAGCGCGTTCTCGAACCGCGCCGGCGGCCAGCCTTCGGCCTCCTCGCCGGCCACGGCCGGGAGCGCCGGCCGCATCAGCGACTCCCACCAGCCCCGCGTCACCTGTTCGCCGGGCCGATAGCTGCGCGCGATCGTGGACTCGAACCCCGACTCGTTCCACTCCCCCGCGGCCGTCGTCTCGTTCCAGGTGACCCCGCGCAGGTCGGTGGCCAGGTAGTCGGTCCGGGTGACCGGACCAGCGATCGTCCGGCTCGCCGTCAGACCGGCGGCGATCCCCGGAAGATGGGCGATCCGCTGGTCCTTGTGCAGGAACCAGGCGTCGTTGCGCTGGAACGCGGTCGTGACCACAGCGGGCCGCATCGCGCCGATGTCGTAGGTGATCGGTCCACTCACCGTCGACGGCCCGACAGCCAGCTCGTACCGGTAGGTGCTGTCCTGCAGGCCGTCGAGCTGCAGCGTGACCGGCCCCTTCGCCAGCAGGTCGAGCAGTTGCTTTCCCTGCTCAGCTCGCAGCAGGTAGACCGGGATGCCCTCGTCGGCCGAGGTCGACCAGAAGCCGGGCGCCTCGTTGTACAGGAACACGGCCTTCGCACCGGCATCCTTGGCTGCCTTCACCTGGGCCTGAGTCTGGTTGGGGCCGCCCCAGCGGATCAACGCCACCTTGTCCTTGGCATCGGTCAGCTCACCCGGTGTCCCATCGCCCCCGTTGACGAGTGGCAGCTTCGCCTTGCCGACGAACGCGGTCCGGAACGACGCCTCATCGGGCGTCGGTAGCCGGAACGACTGCCCGGCCCCGGTCACGTCCGCGGTCAGCTTGGGCTGCGCGAGATCCCAGCGCTGCACGACCTGGAAGGTGCCCAGGGCAACCTTCGGGAAGTCCTGGAGGTAGACGCCGTCGGCGACCCGTTCGCTGAACGCCCAGCCCGAGACGGCATCGCGTTGACCGATCTGGCGATGCCAGGCAATCCCGATACTCTGGGCATCGGCCCGGCGCGGCGTCTTCACGGTGACCTTGTGCGCGGTCCGGGCGTCGAAGGTGAAGGTGCGGTCGCTGCCGATCCAGACGTCGGGATCTCCGAGCAGCGTGACCGAGTTGGTCCAGCCGGCTTCGTCATCACCCATCGCGTACGCCATCACGGCGTACCGGCCGGTCGGCACCTCGATGGTCCGGCTACCGGTCTGGTCGAAGGCGATCGCGGTGACGTCGCCGGTGTCCTGGTTCCAGAGCTGGACGCCACTGGGGCGCGCGGTGACCGGCTGACCGTCGCGGCCGATCGCCTTCACCGTCACCTGGTTCAGCGGGCCGGAGGCCGCAAAGCCGAGCCCGGTCCGGTACGACGTACCGCCGGCGCGGGCGGTGAGCACACCGGCGTACTTCGCGGCCCGGGTTTTCGCGAGGTCGAGCGTCACGGTGACGGACGCCGTACCGCCTGCCGGGATGGTGAGCCGGGTCGGACTGACCGTGACCGCAGCCGCCACTCCGGCCGGGGATTTCGCACCGACGGTCAGGTCCAGTGTCACCGCGTGCCGCGAATTATTGCTATAGGCAACTTTACGGTTGCTGTCGGCACCGAAGAACAGATTGGCGGTGTCCGGGAGGATCTGCGGGTCCAGCGCCTTCGGGATGTCGATCCGGCCGAGACCTTGCTGATCCGGCCGGACATCCTTGGCCGGTACGGCGGTCGCCGCCAGCGCGGCCTTGAGTTGCGAACCCGTCCAGCCGGGGTGCCGCTGGGCCAGGATCACGGCCGCTCCGGCGACATGCGGCGTCGCCATCGAGGTGCCGCTCATCGCGGTGTAATACCTGTCGAGCACGTGGCCCTGCGTCGTACCGGCTGCCCGGGCGGCAGCGATCTCGACGCCGGGGGCGGTGACCTCGGGCTTGAGCGCACCGTCGCCGGCGCGCGGGCCGCGGCTGGAGAAGTTCGCGAGGTGGTCGTCGGTGTCGACGGCGCCAACGGTCAGCGCCTCGGTCGCGGAGCCAGGAGTACCGACGGATTCCTCGGCTCCGGCGTTGCCTGCGGCGATGACGAACAGAGCGCCGCTCGACTTCGACAGTCGGTCCACGGCCTGGCTCATCGGGTCGGTACCGTCCGACGGCCAGCCACCGAGGCTCATGCTGACCACTTTGGCGCCCTGCTTGACCGCCCACTCCATCCCGGCGATCGCCTCGGAGTCCATCCCGCTGCCCTGGTCGTCGAGCACCTTGCCGATCAGCAGGTCCGCGCCGGGCGCGGCCCCCTTCCGGCTGCCGGCAGACGCCGTACCGAGGCCGGCGACGGTCGACGCCGTGTGGGTGCCGTGGCCGTGGCGGTCCTGCACGGTCTCGCCGGGAACGAAGCTCTCCGCGGCGACGACCTGCTGAGCCAGATCCGGGTGGCCCGCGTCGTAGCCGGTGTCGAGGACGGCGACCTTGACCCCGCGGCCGTCGTACCCGGATCTCCAGGCGGTCGGCGCACCGATCTGGCGCGTGGAGCGGTCGAGGGTGGCGTGGGTGCGGCCGTCGAGCCAGATCTTGGCGGGGGCGGTTCGGCGCGTGGTCGCGCCCTTCCAGAAGGCCTTGGCCGCAGCCTTGGGCACGGTGACCGCGGTACTGCCGACGCTCGAGAGCGTACGGCGTACTGTCGCGGCGGCCGGCGCGCTTCCGGGCGTGGTGAGGATCAGCGGCAGGTCCTGAGTGGCGCTGTCGTCGTAGCCCTGCGCAACGAGTTCGGTGACGTTGAACAGTCGGCGGTCGAGGCGGTTCTCGGTGAGCAGCGGGTACGCCGAGGCCGGGACGATGCTGAGATCGCCGTCGAAGGAACCGAAGTAGTACGGCTCATCACCAACCAGCCGGCCCGAGACCTGACCGGTGGAGCTGGTGGTCAACTCGGCGATGTCACCGGTCACCAGCGTGATTCGACGGACAACGTCCGAAGGATCGCGGGTCAGGGTCGGCGTGTTTTCGGACGTTATGGCCTGGGCTGCGGTGCTCGCCAGCAACTGGGAGCTGGCGAGCACCACCGCGGTGAGGCCGGACGTCAGGCGGAACAGGCGGGATTTCACAGTGCGGGATTTCACAGGGGAGACCTCCCGACGCCCCGACCTTTGCGAGGCCGTCCTTCAGGAGGCTGTCAGTTGCTGGGTGCCACCGGCCGCAACTATCTCTGTCCTATCCACGCCATGACCGAAAGTGGTCAGGCGAAGCGCTGCGCGACCCGTTCGACGCGGTCGACCAGGGTGAGGTCGTAGGCGACGCCGGGGACGTAGAAGATGACGTAGTCGGCGCCGGCTTCGAGGGCGGCTTCGACGCGGAGGGCGAGTTCGTCCTCCGTTTCGATGTTGTTGTCGTTGGAGAAGCGGTCCCAGTCGAGGGGGCCGCGGGCCTGGTCGGTGGCGAGTTTGGGGTCGTCGCCCTTGTCGATGGGGAAGACGTTGATACCGGTGGACTTGATGATCGAGTCGTAGTCGCGGCCGAGCTTGTCGCAGTGGTCCTTGAGGACGGCGACCTTCTCGCGGATCACCTCGGGGTTGCCGCCGCCGATGTTGGCGGCGTCGCCGTACTGGGCGACGAGTTTGAGGGTGACCTGCGGGCCGCCGCCGCCGATCCAGAGCTTCGGCTTCTGGTTGCCGGCGCCCTTGGGGAGGTTGATCGGGCCGTCGACCGAGTGGTACTTGCCCTGGTAGACGGGGCGGTCCTCGGTCCACATCTTGTGGATGATCTCGGTGGCCTCGCGGAAGGCCGCCATCCGCGGCTTCACGTCGGTCCACTCGTAGCCGTAGGCCTTCCATTCGTGCTCGTACCAGCCGGCGCCGATACCGGCGTACAGGCGGCCGTGGCTGGCGACATCGACGGTGGAGGCGATCTTCGCGTAGAGCGCGGGGTTGCGGTAGCCGTTGCAGCCGACCATCTGGCCGATGTTCACCCGCTGCGTGTCGCGGGCCAGCGCGGCCGTCGCGGTCCAGCACTCGAACGTCGTGTTGTCACTCGGCTCGGGCACCGTGTGGAAGTGGTCGAACAGCCAGATCGAGTCCCAGGACTGCTCGTCGGCCCGCTTCGCCACTGCCGTCATTGCTTCCCACTGCTCCACCGGATCCGCGATCTGCGCCAGATCCATCTTCCAGCCCTGCGGCACGAACAAACCGAAACGTGTAGTCATGGTCTCCATCCTTTCCACCAGCAGGGCGCCGGGTCCATCGACCCAGCCCTCTAATTCGTTCTCAATCGGACCACTAGAACTTCTGAATCGCTTCCGGCGTCCTATCCCCGGCACCCGATCCGAGGAGGAACCATCAGCAAGTTCGACGAACTCTTCGACCTGGCCGCACCCCTGATCGCCGCCGGCGCACACTCCCGCGACGAACCACCGTCGGAGGGCGGACGCTGGCCGTTGTCGGTGATCCTTCCCGCCGGTACGGCGTTCCTCGACGATCTGACCGTGGAAGCCGCAGCGCTGGCCGGGCCCGGGCACTGGCAGACCGGGCAACTCGGTTCGGCCCACTTCACCGTGCGCGCGTTGGAGGGTTACCGCAGCGAGGTCCCGCCGGACGATCCGGCCTGCGCGCGGTACCTGAGCGCCCTGGACCGTACGGCGACCGGCCCGTACCGGATGCGGGTTACCGGCCTGACGCTCACCCCGGGCAGCGTGATGGCTGCTGCGGAACCGGTCGACGGCGCGGCCGACGAGTTCATGGATCGGCTGGCACTGGAGTTGGGCCCGGACGGGTGGTTCGAGCGACCGCACGGGCGACGGGACATCTGGTACGTGAACCTGCTGCACTTCACCGGCGACATCACCGAGCCCGCGAAGCTGATCGACTGGGTCGCGGAACGGCGGCGGCTGGAGCCGGTCGAGGTGGTGGTTCCCGCGGCTGAGCTGGTGCGGTTCCGGCTGGTAGGTGGCGAGCGGCCGCACATGCGGCCGGTGCGGTTGTGAGCGAACGGTTAGCCGATGGTGAGCGTGCTCGGCGAGCCTGTGCGCGTCATCCCGTTCTGGTCCGCCCTCCCGGCTGGACCTCAGGAAGGAGCCACGATGTCCACGTTCCGTAAGTCTGCTGCGCTGACCGGTGCACTCGCCGCTGGTGTCCTGGCGGTGTCCGTCGCCACCACCGTCACCGCGTCGGCCGCCACGGTGAACGGCGGGTGGTTCAGCACCAGCACCGCCTGCAACCAGTCCGGCAGGAACATCACCGGCAATCCGTCCAACCCGTACTACGGCTGGTCCTGGAGCTGCACCTACGTCAGCTCGCACAACCCGCACTGGCACCTCGTCCTCACCAGCTGAGAAGCACCTGCCGGCTCCTGACCATTCGCGGTGGTCGGGAGCGCTGGTCTGCGTGCCCCGGCCTTGACCGAGAATGTGGTGTGCACTTTCGCGTTCTCGGTCCGGTCGAGGTAGTCGCTGAGCCCGTTGCGCTCGGCGGCCGGGAGCGGCTCGTGCTGTCGATGCTGCTCATCAACGCCGACCGGGTGACGCCGTCCGACCGGCTGATCGACACGGTCTGGTCGCGACCCCCGCGGTCCGCCCGGCAGCAACTGCACAACCTCATCGCCCGGCTGCGCCGCAAGCTGGACCCGGCCGGGGCCCTTATCGTGACTCGCCCGCTGGGTTATCAGCTCGCGCTCACCGACCACGGACTCGACCTGCACGAATTCCGGCTGTCCGTCCTGCGCGGGCGGGAGCAACTGCAGTCCGAGCAGTACGACGATGCCCGGATCGAACTGGGCACCGCGTTGTCGCTGTGGCGCGGCGACGCCCTCGCCGACCTGTCCGGTGACTGGGCCGCGGCGACCCGCGAGTCGCTCCACCGCGAGCGGCTTGCGGCCGGGGAAGCACTCGCCCAGGCGCAGCTCGCCACGCACGATCACGCCGGCGTACTCGAGACGGTACAAAGCCTGCTGGCCGCCGATCCACTCCACGAAGGTCTGCACAACCTTCGATTGCGCGCCCTGGCCCGGGGCGGCCGCCGTACCGAGGCTCTGAGCGCCTACCAGGATCTGCGCCGCCGGCTCGTCGACGAGTTCGGTGTCGAGCCCGGGCCGGATCTCCAGGAGACCCACTCCAGCCTGCTGCGGGATGTCGACCCGCCGTCGGCCGCTCCTCGTCACGTGCCCCGTCAACTGCCCCGCCCGATCTCATTGGCCGGACGTGACGAGATCCTCGGCCGGCTGACCGATGTCCTGCGGACGCCTGAACCGCGTCCGGGCACGGTGCTGCTCGTCGGCGCGGGCGGCATCGGCAAGACCTCGCTTGCTGTCGTTCTCGCCGACCGCGTCCAGGACGGGTACCCCGACGGCACCCTGTACGCCGAGCTGGACGGCACGCGCGACCCGCGTGACCCCGACGAGATCGTCGACCGGTTCCTCCGCGCACTCGGCGTCACCGCTCCGCCGGCCCACGCTCGACGTGAGGAACGGCTGGCGCTCTATCGCAGTGCGATCGCGAACCGCCGCGTACTGGTGGTGCTGGACGACGCCCTCGACGAACGACAGGTCCGCGACCTGCTCCCACCGTCGCCGCGTTCGGCCGCGATCGTCACCTCGCGGCACCGGCTCGCCGGCCTCGACGACGTGCTCCGCCGCAACGTCCCCACTCTGTCGACCGAGGTCGCCGTCGAACTGCTGCAGGCAGGTCGAGACGTCGCCGGGCCGGCAGCCGGACTCGCCCGGTCTGCCGTGCAGCTGTGCGGGCACCTCCCGCTCGCGCTGATGGTCGTCGCGGCCCGGCTGGCGTCCGGTGTCGTCGATCTGTCCGAGGTGGTCGACCATCTCAACGAGGAGCACATCCGGTTGGACGCGCTCGCGATCGGGGACGTCGACGTTCGGGCCAGCATCGCGCTGTCGTACGACGGACACCTGTCCGGACCCGCTCAGCGACTGCTCCGACGGGTCGCCGCTGTTTCGGTGACGACCTGGCCGGCATGGTTCGCCGGCGTGGTGCTGGAGGACGACGTACTCCTGGGCTCGCGGGCACTGGACGAGCTTGTCGACGTCCATCTCGTCGAGCCGTGCGGTCGTGATGCCGCGGGACAGCTCCGGTTCACCCTGCATCCCCTGGTGGCGGCGTTCGCCGGCGAGCGCGCTGTCCGTGAGGAGGACGAGAGCGCTGTCGCGCGCTGTCGCCGTACCGCCGCCATGGCGTGGCTGGGACTGGCTGCGCAGGCCGACGAGGGCTTCGGTCACGGACTGAGCCCGGTGATCGGTCCGGACGGCGCCACGATCCCGGCGGGTCTCCCGCCTTGTCGGGTCTCGGTCGCCGCGGAGCAACCCGCAGCCTGGTTCGACGCGGAGATCGCGAGTATCCGCGACGTCGTCCACGCACTGCAGCGCGCCGGTGAACTCGATCTGGCAGCTGCCCTCACCCTGCGCTCGGACGGCTACCTCGTGGTCCGCGGCGAGACGCACGTCCGTACGGCGCTGCTGCGGCGGGTCGTCGACTGTTCGGACCTGGTACTGCGCTGGGGTGTCCTGCGGTCGTTGTTCCACACCGCTGCCGAGGCCGGACGATTCTCCGAGCTGGCCGATCTGGCCCAGTCGCAGCTCGCCGTCGCCCGCAAGCTCGATGCCGGGTCGATGGAGCAGAGCGCCCTGGTGCAGCTCGGCTGTGCACTGCGCGAGCTCGGTCGCTTCGAGGAGGCGACGGCACGGTTCGAAGAAGCCACATCCCTCGCGATGGCAGGCCAGAACACCAAGATGGTGGCCCTGGCACGCGGACACCTCGGCCTGATGCTGGCTCGCACCGGACACCCGGTCCGTGGCGCGGCGCTGGTCGCTGAGAATCTGCAGGCTGAACGCGTGCACGGACCGTCTCGGCGACTGAGTATCTGGCTCACCACCTACGCCAACTGCCTCGCACTGACCGGTGACCTGGCGGCGGCCGAGCGGGCGTTGGACGAGGCCGAACAGCTCGCCAACCCCTTGGAGGACCGCAACGTCCTTCTCGACGTTGCCCAGACCCGAGCGGCCATCGCGTTGCGCGCCGACGACATCGATCGCGCCGAACGCCTCCTCGACGACAGCCCGGCTTCGGTCAGCCCGAGCACCCGGGACTCGGAGCCGACCGACGCGGAGTTGCGCCTGCGCGCCGACATCCTTTTCGCCCGTGGGCGAGCAGCTGAGGCGGCGCCCTTGCTCGAGCGAGCCCTACTCCGCCATCGGCGCGAGGGCGTCCGGCTCGAGCTCGCCCACGACCTGGTCCGACTCGCTGCGGTCCACGCGGCCCTGGGCGAGCAGGATCGAGCCGGCCAACAGCACTCGGAACTTGTCGTCCTGCTGCGAGACCTCGGAATCGGTGTCGACGATCTGCAGCTTCCCTCGGTCGTTGGATACGATTTGCTGGAGATTTCTTCGGAATAGCGAAACATGGAGGTCGGCATGCTGGCTGTCGTGGTGGGGGCCGGAGGGGGAATCGGCGGCGCGTGCGCGCGTCTGCTGGCCGAGCATTACGACACAGTCCTTTGTGTAGACCGCGACCTCGCAGCTGCCGAACGCACCGTGCAGGAAATCGCCGCGGCCGATCGGGACCAGGCCGGCGCGGGCGCCCATCCCACCACCGCCCCAGGCCCGGGAGCACGGCGGGCGGTGGCACTGGCGGCCGATGCTGGTGATGTTGGGTTCGGGCAGATCGTAGGAGCGCGGGCGGCGGAGCTCGGGCCGGTTGGTTGCGCGGTTTATGCGGTGGCTTACGAGGAGCACACGCCGGCGGTCGAACTCAGCAGAGACTCGCTGGTGCAGAGCCTGATGGTCGGGCCGGTGGGTGCCTTCGAGTTCTTCCGCGCATTGACGCCCGCGCCGGGTGCGTCGTACGTCGCGATCGGGTCGCTGCACGAGACGCAGCCGTTCGCGAACTGCCTTGGGTACAACGCCGCGCACGGCGCACTCGGGCAGGTCGTGCGGACGCTCGCCCACGAGTGGGCGGACCGCGGGACCCGGGTGAACGCCGTCGTACCGGGGTGGATCGCGACTCCCGGCGAAGAGGTGTTCCACGGCGCCGAGGCGCTCAAGGCTGCGGGTCAGTTACTGCCGTTTGGCCGGCACGGCCGACCGGAGGAGGTCGCGGCTGCGGTCGGCTTCCTGGCCTCGGAGGCGGCCGGGTACATCTCCGGCTCGTTCCTGACTGTCGACGGTGCGCTGTCCACTTCACTCGCTCGGCTCCGAGGACTCTGACCATGAAGTATGTCTGCGTGTTCGCCCACCCCGATGACGAAATGCGCTGCCTGGGCACGCTGTTGCGGCTGCGCGACGCTGGGCACGAGTTCGCGTTCGTGACCATCACCACCGGCGACAAGGGGCTGCCGTACCACCCGCCAGAGGAGCAGCGGCGGGCCGCCGAGATCCGGACCGTGGAGATGCAGGAGGTCGCGTCGTACTTCGATGCCGACTACATCAGCTTGGCGCGCGAAGACGGTTTCGTCATCGAGGACGCCGAACTGCGGACCGACCTGATCCGCACGCTGCGCCAGGTCGGGGCCGAGGTCGTCTTCACGCACTGGACGACTGACTACAACCCCGACCACGTCCTGACCGCGAAACTCGTCACCGACAGCGCTCTGCTCGCGCCGCTCTCATCGTTCGCCCCCAGCCCCGGCGTACTCGCCCACGCACCACGCATCTGGTACGTCGATCCCGGGCTAGGCCACGGTTTCGAGGCCACCCACTTCGTTGCCTTCGGCCCCGAACACGCGGACCGCAAGGCCGAGCTGATCCGCCGGCACCGCAGCCAGATGGACGTCATGCGCGAACTCAGCGGCGGCGAGGACTACGCCGACCAGATGGCCGAGCAGGACCGCTTCACCGGCCGCCGCCTCCTCGTCCCGCACGCCGAGTCCTTCCGCCCCTGCCTCACCGACCGCCGAATCCCCTGGCCCTCCGACC
>NZ_SMKA01000030.1 GCF_004348455.1 Kribbella albertanoniae | reverse complement strand
GGGGGTGGGACTGGTCGCCGGAGGCGAGGGCGAGGCGGGTCAGCGGGAGGTCGCCGGCCTGGGCGAGGTGCTGGGCGGCGACGCGGGCGCGGGCGAGCGCCGTACTGGAGCCGCCGGTGGCTTCACTGCCTGGTATGGCGACCGATTGGCCTACGACTGTGATTCCGGGGACCTGTTTGAGCTTCGGGGCCAGCTGGGTTAGCAGCTCTGCACTGCCGGTGGCGAATGTGGTGCCGGAGCTGAACAGGCCGCGGTTGAACACCACGCGTACGGCGCCGGGCTCCTGTCGTACTGTCACGCCGGGCATGGCCACCGACGCGGCGATCGCGTCCAGGCGGGCTGCTGCAGCCTTCTCGGCGGCGATCCGCCGGTTCAGCTCGTCCAGTTGTCCGGTTGGCGTCACGGTGACTGTCTGCGGTGCCACGGAAGGCTGGGGTTCCGCAGCTGCTACTTCGGGCCGGTTCACGGCCGCTGTGGTTCCCACCGTGATCCCGCCGACGGCAAGCATCGCGACGGCGGCCACCGCCACCGGCCGTACGACGGGTCGCTGCCGCGCCCGGCCGGCCAGCACCTTCCGCGCCAGCGCCCGCCCCGCCAGCGCCTGTTGCGCCAGAGCACGCTCGACCGAGGCCCCCACCTCCACCCCCGTCCCGGGGTGAAGGTGGGGAGGCTGGAACCCGGCCCAGGTGTCGTCGGCTTCTTGCCAGCGGCCGAGCTGGGCTAGCACCCGGGCGCGCAGGTCGAGGGCCTCGGGGGAGTCCAGGCCGTCCAGTAAGTGCAGGGCCTCGGTGAGCGAGCCTCGGCGGGCGGTGTGGGCGGCGGTGGCGACGGCCAGCTGTTCCAAATTCATGAGCGGACCAGACCGACGACTGTGCTCTGCTGGGACTGGGGGAGGAGGCGGACGAGTTGCTGGCAGATGACCATCAGGCCGGCCTCGTCGCCGCGGGCTGCCGCCGAACGACCGGCTGCGACCAGGCGTCGGGCCTCGGAGGCCGGCCGCATCGATGAGGTGTCGAGGGCGAGCTGGTTGAAGAGGCGGATCACGAAGCCCGGCTGCCGCCGTTCGAGCCCGATCAGGAACGACACGACCTGCTCGGTCTCGCGTTCGATGGAACGGATGTCCTTGCGGTCGATCGCATCCTGGGCCCGCGTCCGCAGGTCGGCGAGCTCGGCGCGGTCTGCGGCTCGGCCGACCTGTTCCACCAACTCCTCCGCCTCGGCGAGGACATCACGCAGCTCGCGCTCCTTGGCCGGGCGTTGCGCGGCCTCGTCGATGTCGTCCAGCTGCGCCTGCACCTCCCGCAACCGGTCCTCGGCCGTCACGGCTGCTCCGGCATCCGAGGAGGCCGCGCGTACCTGCTCGCGTGCCGTCGCCAGCGTGCCCTCCTCCTGCAGCCGCGCCAGCCGCTGCTCGACCTCCGGACTCGTCGCCGCAGTCCGTCCAGCATCGGCGATCCGCCGCTCAACGTCGGCCAACTCATCAGCGAGTACGTCGGAATCCGGCGTCAGCACGTCGTCGAGATCGATCTCCGCCTCGAACTGCGCCTGGATCAGCGGTACGTCGGCCACCACCGTCACCAGGTTCGATTCGTCCACCTCGAAGGTGACCTCGACCTCGGTACCGGCGGGCAGGTCGATCCGGATGTCGACCGGCCGGATCTGCAGCATCCCGACCTGCCGGTTCCGATCGGCACGAGCCCGTTCCCCTTGCACCACAGGGATCCGGACCATCGCCTCGGGGTCGGAGCGGTTGAACGCATGCGACGTACGGAAGATCTCCCGCACCCGCGTCGGTACGGCGGTCCCCTTCCGGACCAGCGGCGAGAACTTCTGATCCGCCAACGCGATCCCCAGCGAATGCGTCAACCGCGCACCCCCGAACTCCACGTCCCGATGCGTGATCCCGAAGGTCCCTCCGGCCAACGGCAGCGGCGCGCCGTTCCCGTCATACAGCTCGATGGTGAAGCGCGACGTGCGGTGCTCGTCGAGCTCGACCTCGGTGGCAAACGCGCCGACCCGGTTCACGGTGACACGCCCGGTCCGGAACGGCGGCCGACCCTCCGGGTTCGCGATCACCACGCTGTGCCCCGACCAGTCGACCTCGCCGGACGGCCCGCTCAGCCGCCCGGCCACGGTCGGCCGGGTCGTTGTCGACGATGGCTCGTAGGCGAGCTCCACGCCGTACTCACCGACCGCCCGCACTACCGATTCCGACGCCGGCCGCCGCATCGTCCCGGCGAAAATCGCCGCACCACGCGCCACGACGGTGGTCGGATCGATCCGCGTATCCAGCTCGATCTGCAGCCCATGCGTCGGATCGCTCAGCAGCTCGCGCAGTCCGGGCGCCAGCGTCGCCCCGCCGACCAGCAGGAGCCGATCGATCTTCTCGGAACCCAAACCACTATCGGCCAACGCCTCCCGACACAGGTTGACCGCGCGCGCCCAGTACGGCATCGCGACGGCGTCCAGCGCCTCTGCAGTCAGCGTGAACTCGAACGTCTCCTCCGACCCGTCGACCACCAGCTCAAGCAGCAGCTCGGCCCGATCGCGCCCGGACAGCTGGATCTTCGCCTGCTCTGCAGCCTGCTTGAGCCGGCCGAAGTTCCCGCGCCAGATCGCGTTGTCCCGACGGAAGTCCTTCAGCCCGAGATCACGCGCAGCGGCCGGCGCGAGCAGCCGCTCGACGACCGCCCAGTCGATCAGCTTGCCGCCCAGGTACGGATCGCCGGCGTGATTCAGCACGCGCAGATCGCCGTCCCGCTTACTCACCACGGCCGCGTCGAACGTGCCGCCGCCGAAGTCGAACACCATCCAGTACGCGCGTTCGTCCGCATCCTCGAAGCCGTACGCGAACGCGGCCGCGGTCGGCTCCTGCAGCAGCGGCACCGACCCCGTGAACCCGGCCAGTCGCGCGGCCTCCAGCGTCGCCTTGTTCTGGTTCAGCGCAAACGCCGCCGGAACCGTGATCACCACCGAGTCCGGCGCAGCACCGGCGTACCGGGCGGCATCGGCGCGCAGCGTCTTCAGTACCTCGGCCGACAACTGCGGCGCGCTCAGCGTCACCCCGGCCTTCCCGAACGTCCGGCTCGCGTCCGCCAGCCCCATCTCGAGTTTGAACTCGATCGCCACGTTCTCCGGATCCGTCTCGGCCCGGTGCCGCGCGCGGCGGCCGACCCAGACCGTGTCCGCCTTCGGCAGCCAGACCGCGGACGGCGTGATGTCGGACTGGTCGTCGTTGTTCTTCAGGATCCGGACGTCGTCGTCACCGGCCACTGCCAGCGCACTGTTCGTGGTGCCCAGGTCGATCCCGAAATCGATCGTGTCACGCATATCCATCGCCCACCTTCGTGGATTCGTCTGCGGTTGGCCGGGCGACGATGACCTCGCCGCGCTGAATCTGCCGGTCGTGGTAGTAGACCGACGGACGCACGGTCTCGACGATCGTCTCCTCGGTCACGGCCGGATCGTCTTGGTACACAAGGACATCGAGCGCCCGGCCCGCGTTGAACGTCGTACCGTCGTGTTCCTGTACGACGAGTCCGGCCGCGGCCAGCGCCTCCCCGCAGGCGCGCAGGTAGCGGCCGGTCTGCCGGTTCTCGGCCGAGCGTCCGGCCTGAGTCAGCTTCCGCTGCGCCCGCCACAGGCTCGTCGCGGCCTCGGCCAAGGCTCTCGTGTCCTCTGCCGCTTCCGAGGCTGGCACCGAGAGGGCTGGTTCTGAGGGCGTGCGTTCGAGCAGCGTGAGTAGCTCGGCCAGCTCCCGGCACTGCTCCTCGCTGAACGTCGGTTCCGCGATCCGGATCTCGCGATGCTGCCGCCACTGCCGGAACCAGGTCCTCACCAGATCACTCCTCTTTTCCACCGCGCCACGTCCAGCCAGTACTGCAGGCGCAGCTCCGGCGACAGCACGAACGCCTCTTCCATCAACTCCACCGCTCGCTCCAGCGCCCCGGCTCCCGCTGCGTCCGCTGCGCCCGCGGCCAGCTCCTGCGCGCGTTCGGACGGTGACTTCGTCGTACGGCGCCATGCGGTCAACTGCTCCGACAACTCCACCGCGGACGCGGTCCGATCGCGGGGGAGCGGTGCGAGGGTCGCGAGCAGGATGCGGTCCAGCTCGAGGTCGATCCGCGGATCGAACGCGCTTGGCGGGTGCAACCGGCGCGTGTACCGGGTGCTCGACCAGGTGGTCGGATCCGTGCCGTCGTCGTACGGGAGCAGGCCGGTCAGCAGCAGATAGCCGATCACCCCGATCGACCACACATCGGACGCGGCCGAGTAGCCGAAGTCCCGCAGTACTTCGGGTGCCATGAACACGTAGGTGCCTTGCGCGCTGGCCAGCATGGTGACCGGGTTGGCGCTCTTGGCCAGCCCGAAGTCGGAGATCCGGACCCGCAACCGCTCGTTGTCGTAGCCGTACATGACGTTCGCGAGCGTCAGATCGCGATGCAGGATCGGCGGTGTGCGGTCGTGCGCCGCGGCCAGGCCGGAGGCGAGCTGCTCGATCACCTGTACGGCGAGCTCGGTCGGAAGCGCCGGGCGGTACGCATCGGCCAGCTGCTGCAGTGTGCCGCCGGAGACGTATTCCATGGTGAAGTACCCGCGCTGACCCTCGCAGGTCGGCACGACGCCGGCGTCGAAGAGCCGAACGATGTTGGGATGACCGAGTGTCGACAGCAGCCGGGCCTCCTCCAGCAGCTCGTCGGTCCCTTCGAGCGAAGTCACCTCGCGGAACACCTTCATCGCCTGCAGCCCGAGGTGCTCGTGCCGCACCCGGTACACCTCGCCGAACGCGCCCGCCCCGAGCCGCCGGTCCACCACCAACGCTTCCCCGACGCGGTCCCCGGGCGCCAGCAACGCGTTCACGAGAACACCGCCACGAGGATGAAGAAGACGACGGCAATGAACACGACCAGGGCGACAATGCAGCCGGTGCTCATGGGCTCGGGCGGATCGTCCAGTGAGTAGTGCGGCGTGTTCCGCGCGAGGAACTGCGCGGTGACCCGGTTCTCCATGATCTTGGCCTTCATCGCCGGAGTACCTGCGTACCCGTCGGCCTGGTCGAGTAGCTGGGTGATCCGCTCGTCATGGACCGAGCCCTCGTTCGCGATTCCGACTGCGCCGTTGTGATAGACCAGCGCGATGTCGTCCCGCAGTGTCAGGGTCCGTTGGTGCTGCTCAGACGGCAGCATCACCTGTAGCCGCCGGTAGACCGGCAGCACGCTACGGTCCAGCTCACTGATCACCGGGTCGACCTCGTGATGCCCCTGCTGCAGTCTGCGCAGTAGTGCGACGGTGGCGTCCTCAGCCCGCTCGTACTGCGGTCGCATGGCGTCCAGCACCCAGCGCTGCGTCGCCGCACCGCCGATCGGCCAGTCCTCGAGTACCTTCGCCACACGGGCCGGGTAGTCACCAGTGGTCGCCAGGTCGAGCAGGGGACCAGTCAGAGCGGCAGACAGCTCGCTGCGGATCTGGTCGATCGCACTCGCAGCCAGCTGCCAGTCGTCCAGGGACAGCACGCGGTTGCGCAGGTGCTGCCAGAACTGTGGGTCTTCCATCGCCGTCGTCCAGCGCTCACCCGCTCGGCGCCACATGGCCAGGTACTGCTGCTGGCCAGGCGGTGCGAGGAGTAACTCGATCGCACTGGCGTGTGCGTAGACCGCCTCGTCATGCGCTTGGTGCACAGGCACATCGCAGCCGCACTCACCGGTCGGCCGGCCCCACTCGCCGAACACCTCGTCGACCAGCCGCCGCCGCGGATCACCGAGCAACCGGTCGAACGCGATCCGCAGTTCGTCCGGATCAGTCGACCCGCTGGTTTCCAGATCCGCCCCGGCCTCCAGTACGGCGGTCACGTGCTGCTGCCGACGCCGCGTCGTACGGCGGTCCACTCCAGTCGACAGACCAGTGATGTGAAAGGCATTGCGCTGGTAGAGATCGCGGTTGGCGATCTCGCGCAGCGCGGTCACAACGGCATCGGTCACCCGAAAATCGTCGCGGCCGTCGACCGCCGGTGGTGCTGGTTGACCTCAAGAGGACACGGGGCCCGCGGGACAACGGGCCCCGGATCACTCGTTCGTCAGCTGCAGGCGAAGTTCACATTCGGAGTCGTCTCGCTCTGGTCCTGCCAGAGCGCGACGCCCTTCCAGTAGCCACAGTCGGTGCCCGGCCCGAACCACGCGGCCCCACCGGAGTACGCGTTGGCCTCGTCGAACTTGGTGAACGGCCCGCTCGCGCTGTCCGACCGCCACAGCTCGACCCTGACCTCGGTGACGCTGGTCGAACAGCCGTCCAGCCGCACACCGACGTACAGCATGTTGGCACTGGTGTACACACCCTTCGCGATGCCCAGGTCGCAGGCCTGCGTGCCGGCCGTGCTCGCTTGTGCGGGTGCCGACATACCTACAACAGCCGCCGCCAGCGCGGTGGCCGTGACCAGAAGTTTCCTCATCCCCAGTCCCTTCGGTTATCAATTAACAGAAGAGCAGCAGATTAGGTCACTTGGTAACCGAGGTCGAGCCTTTCGACGCTGCTGAGAGAAGCAGTTCGCCGAGCAGCAGATCGTCAGCGCTGCCCAGAACCAGGTCGGCCGCCTTCACGAGCGCGGGCTCGACGTACGGATTCGGGATCGCGACCGCGAACATCCCGGCCGCCTGGGCCGCGGCCACGCCGTGCCGCTCGGCGAGCTGCTGGCAATGGCAACTCGCAGCCCGAGCTCCCGTGCCGACTCCAGCCACGCGCGGATCCCCGGCCGGAAGTCGAGCTCCGCATGCAGCCGCTCCCGATGCGCAGTCCGTCGCGCGTGGCTCGCCGCCCGGTCGAACTCGGCGCCGACGGCAGCCGCCAGTACGTCGTACCGGTCCTCGGTCACGTCGCCGCCGTGCCCCGGCCAGAACCGCTCGAGATCCAGCTCCAGCCCGTGGAACCTCCACTCGTCCTGCCAGCTCTCGACCATGGTCGTCTCGGTGTCCGTCAGCAACCCGTCGAAGTCGAACACCACCGCCCGGATATCAAGGTCACGAGCGTTCAGGCATCGACTCCACACACCTGCAGCATACGGTTGGGGTATGCGACGTGAGATGTCGATTCCGTTCGAGACCCGGGGGCACCGCGGGCTGATCTCCGTGCGCGTGATCCCGAACGACGATCCGTGGGCGTCCGGTCACCCACTGATCGTCCCTGACCTGGACGCGGAGAGCCTCCGCGGCTTCCCCGTCTGTACGGCGGCTCTGCGGTATCACGGGCAGGGGATCGAGGCCATCATGGGCTGGATCCAGGTGGTCACCCACGGCGGGTCCGCCACGGTCGACCTGGTCCCGAACCTGTCGAGGGTCGATCCCTTCTCCAGCTACGGCTACCTGCCGACCTTCTTCGACGCCCCGGTCCACCCCGCGGACCCCGACGGGACCTGGCGCGCCGAGACCTTCCTGGTCGTCGTACCGGATGTCATCCGCTCCCGCATCGTGGAGCCGGTCGCAGCGTTCACCTGGGGGTATGAGCTCTACTCGGGTCGGCCCGAGCTGCTCGACCCGACCTCATTGGCAGCGCAGGACTGGGCCGGCCATCGGTCGCTGCTGGCGGCCGCGCATCCGGCCTGGACGTTCAGGTGACGAAGATGTCGATGCGGTTCGGCCCCCACGACACGATCGAGCCGGCCGGGCGCGGGCGCGCGGTGACGGGCTGCAGCCAGCCGGCGAGGGCGGCCGTGTTCATCCGGAGGATCTCCGCGGCGAGCGGCCAGTTGAGGAAGTTGAGGGTGTCGGTCGCGGAGTGGATGTGACTGTTCGCGCTGTCGCTGCCTTCGATCGCCAGGACCGCGGGGATCCCGGCGGTGATGAACGGGACGTGATCGCTCGCGAACGGGTTCAACGAGGTTTCCACAGCAAGACCGGTGTACGTCGCGGCCGCGGTCGCCAGGTCGTCGACCAGGCCCGAGGACAGTGGAGCTCCTTCCAGAAGAACAGTCGGGGTGGTGCTGTTCTTGCTGGCGATCATGTCGAGATTGAGGACCGCGCGGATCCGTGCCCGCTCGGCCGGTGGCAGCGCGGCGACGTACTGCTTGCTGCCGTAGAGCCCCTCCTCCTCACCGCCGAAGAGAATCAACCGGAGGTCGTGCTGCCAGTTCTTGGTTGCCAGCACGCGGCCGAGCTCGAGTACGCCGGCTGAACCGCTCGCGTTGTCATCTGCACCGGGCGCGGGGGCACTCGCACCACCGGCCAGGTTGATCGAGTCGAGATGCGCCGTGACCAGTACGACGCCGTCCCCGGAACCCGCGCGTTCGCCGATCAGGTTCTGCGACGGTTTCGTGCCGACGGTGATCGGCTGCCGCCGCGTTTGGTAGCCGAGGGCAACCATTCGCTGCTCGGCATACTCCACTGCCGTGACGAACGACGTACTGTGCGAGTGCCGTGTCGGCAAGCTCGCGAACCACGTCACATCAGTCTGGTACGACGCTGGGTCCAGTTCCGCGAGTAGTCCGGCGATCGTCGGGTCCACCCGCGTGGCAACCTGCTCGGGCAACGCCACTACTGTGCCGGCGTGCAGTGCCTCGACCCGCCAGCAATGGTTCGAGCGCTTCCGGGGCTTGTCGGCTGCCGAGATCACCAGATGCCGCCCGCGATCGAGCACCGGCTTCACGTCGGGGAACTCGTCCTGAAAACTCCGCCCCACCTGCGTCACCAGCAACAACCCAGGCGCCATCCGTGCGCCACGGCCGACGTGTTCACCCCAGACCACTGTCTGCTCGCCGAAATGGGCGGCCTTCACCCCAGCCCGTGCCGGTGCCAGGTCAGGGGTGGGGATGACGCGGTACCGGACGGGTGAGGCGGGCATAGCTATTCCTCCCAGCGAATTTCCAGACGGTCAGGGGTTGCCGTGATGATGCGGCCGTTCGTGAGGCGGCCGTCGGGCGTCCAGCGGCCGGCCGGGCGTTCCTCCGGGGCGTCACCGCGGCCGATCGCGTACTCGAGCAGGCTGCCATCAGGGCGGAACTGCACCCCCCGCCGGCCGCGGGCCGGCGGGAAGGCGTAGTCGTCGCGGCGGTAGACGGTGACTCCGTCGTGGTCCTCCTCGAAGGAGTGCGTCCACCGGCCGGGCAGGTGGGTGGTCAGCTGAGCACCACCTCTCCAAGCGCGGGCTCGGTCGGGATCTCAGTCGGGATGGTGACCTTGAAGTCCGAGATCGTGCCGCCGAGTGCTTCGTACCCCGTGAGCGACGGTCCCCAGGCGGATCCGTCCCACCACTTGTGGTAGAGCTGGCTGTCCGTTCCGGTGACGAAGACGTCCAGCCGGTTCGGTCCCCACGAGACCACGCGCGGCTCGTCGGTGCAGACGCCGCCCTGGTACTCCCAGCCGGACCAGGTCGACCCGTCCCACCACTGGTGGTACAGCGCCGAATCGGTTCCCAACACGAAGACATCCAGTCGGTTCGCATCCCACGAGACGACAGTCGGCGCCGATGTGCAGATGCCGCCGAGCGATTCCCAATCGGACCATGCCGTACCGTCGAACCACTTGTGGTACAAGGCGGAATCGGTCCCGATCACGAACAGGTCGAGCCGGTTCGGGCCCCAGGCAACAGCCCGCGGTGGCGAAGCGCAGACGCCGCCGAGGGACTGCCAGCCCGACCACGCCGTGCCGTCCCACCATTGGTGGTACGTCGCGTTGTCGGTGCCGAGCACGAACACGTCCAGCCGATCGGGGCCCCAGGCAACTACTTCGGGTGGGCTCATGCAGATCCCGCCGAGGTACTCGTAGCCGTCGACCGATGGTCCCCAGGCGGTCCCGTCCCACCACTTGTGGTAGAGCGCGCGGTCCGTCCCGAGCACGAACGCATCCAGCCGATTCGGTCCCCAGGTCGCCAGTCGCGGCGGGCTCATGCAGACGCCGCCGAGGTTCTCCCAGCCGGACCAGCCGGCACCGGCATAGGCCTGGTGATAGACCGCGTGATCGGTCCCCAGCACGAAGGCGTCCAGCCGGTTCGGCGCCCACGACGCCACCTCGGGAGCGCTCAGACAGATCCCGCCGAGGCTCTCGTACCCCGTGACCGATGGTCCCCAGGCCGATCCGTCCCACCATTTGTGGTACGTCGCCAGGTCCGTCCCGAGCACGAACGTGTCGAGCCGGTCCGAGCCCCACGACACCACCGAGCCGGCCGGTTCCGGCGTACCGGAGCTGATGCTTGGCGCGGGTAACCCCGTCCGGACTGTGTCCAGGCAGGCCTCCATCCGCGCGGCCTGGTCGTGGGTGAACATCACCATGCCGCGGTCGTCGGTGTAGTCCATGTAGTTGACGAACAGGTCGCCGTTCGGCCCGTTGCTGCAGGACAGCTTCGGGAACGTCGGTACGCCGAAGTTCGGGCCACCGGCGTTCGGGGTGTCGGCGCACTCGTCGGTGCCGCTGCAGCCGGTGCCGTCGTCTCCCCAGATGTGGAACAGGTTGAGGTAGTGGCCGACCTCGTGGGTCGTCGTCCGGCCGAGATCGAACGGCGCGGCCGCCGTACCGTTGGTGCCGAACCCGGAGTGCAGGATGACCACACCGTCGGTCTCCGCCGGCCCACCCGGGAACTGTGCGTACCCGAGCAGCCCGCCGCCGAGCTGGCCGACCCAGATGTTCAGGTAGCGGTCGGTCGGCCAGGGATCGATACCGCCGGTCGCCGACGACTTGATCCGGTCGTCCGAGCTGAACGACGCGGCTGTCGTCTGCGTCCGGGTGACGCCGGTCGTCGGGTTGCCGGCCGGGTCCTCGGTCGCCAGGAAGAACTCGATCCGCGAATCCGCGACCAGGCTCGTGAATGGTGCCGGCACGAATCCGATGTCGCCGTTGGTCGCGCGGAAGTCGTGGTTCAGGACCTCGATCTGACTGTCGATCTGGGCCTGCGAGACGTTCTGCGCGGCCGTCTTCCACACCACATGCACCACACACGGGATCCGCACGACACCGCTGAACCGTTGCTGGCGGGCCACGTACTGCGTTGTCGCGTTCTCCAGTGCCGACCGGGCGGCGGCGTACTCGGGTGAGGTCGACAGCAGCCGGCGGTGCACGTCCATCACACCGCACTGCCGCCGCGCCGGATACTCCGTGCTGCTCGACGCACCACCGCCACTCATCTTCGGGTTGCCACCCGCCGCGCTACTCATGGCGCCACCACCCGGCGCCGCGTTCATCCCCGCAGCGCCCCCGGTCGCGCTGCTCATCCCCGTGACCGGCGTGCCGTTCGCCGATGCTCTCCCATTGGCCTTGCGCGGCATGTCTTTCCCCCTAACGCAGGGGCACGTGAAGCAGGCCGGCACACGCCGGACCGTCGAGCCATCACCCCCAGCACACCCCACGGCCGAGGACGGATCGTCCCGCCCTCTCCCGCCGAACAGTCGGCCCCCAAGTCACTGCTCTGCCTTCACCATCCTCCGATCACGCCGAGCGCACAACCCCTTACGAGACTAGGAATTCCCAGTTCGTCCGCTGCGCCACCGGACGGAAGCCGAGCTTGTTGTTGACAGCGATCATCGGGGTGTTCTCCGGTGCGTTCCAGGTGTGCAGTACGGCGGCTCGAGCGACACCTTCTTGCAGTGCGCGAAGGTTCGGCGCCTTCACGGCGAGCCCAAGTCCGTTACCACGATGGGATCGCCGGACATACGTGTCGTACTGGCTCAGCCGGTCCGGCGTCTCCGGCGTACCGCCCATTTGCGTGTACGCCGCCAGTTCGCCGCTCGCGGTGTGCACTGCGGCCGTGGCATACGTGAACCGTCCTTGAGCAATCCGCCGAGCTTCCGCATCGCGAATCAGCTCCGGAGTCCAGTGCACGGTCTCGGTCGTCCGGTCACCAGCCGGCACATCTGCACTCATCCCGGTCTGCAGATCGGCGAACTGCTCGATCCATTCGTCCGGCGTGTGCTCCCGCCACTGCACAATCTCGTACCCAGCAACGGGTTTCTCCGCAATGACGATCGGAAGTTCGAGCACTTGATGCAGCTCGGCATGCTTGCGCACGAACCCGCGGGCGCGGGCGAACGCCGTACCGGCGCTCTCACCCGTCACCGGATCCCCGGTGAGATCCGACCCGCTCAGTACCTTCCGGCCGGCTTGTTGTGCCCGCTCGATCGCAACCTCCAGCAACCGCGAACCCACCCCGCGCCGCCGGTGCTCGGCCGCGACCGCGATCTCCACGTCGACCGCGTCGATGTTGCCCACCAGCCACCAGTCGAACCACGCGACCCCGACCCACGTCCCGTCGACCACGACGCCAACCCCGTCGGCCCGCACCTCGGCATGCTCCCGAGCCATGAACACCCGGGCCTCCTCGAGCCCCATCCCCACCGGAAACTCCAGCTCCCGCCGAACCCCGTACTTCACCTCGTAGAACTTGTCGAACGCCTCGACGTCTCGCCCGTCCACCGCCACGATCTCCATCAGTTGTCCGCCTTGAAGTCTTCGAGGAGGTCGGTGATGAAGGGATGGGTGGTGTCGACCGGGCCGGGGATGCGGGTTCGGTAGTAGGGGATGGCGATCATCGACAGGGAGAGCGCCCAGCCGCGGGCGCGGGTCCAGGTGATCGGGTCGACCTCCAGGGCTTCGCGGAACGCTCGCCGGGAATCGCCTTCGAAGATCCACCAGGCGGTCAGTACGTCGGCGGCCGGGTCGGCGGCCCAGGCCGTGGCGAAGTCGATCACGGCCGAGAGCTTGCCGTTGGCAACGAGAATGTTGCCGGACATCAGGTCACCGTGGACCCAGCGAGGTGGACCGGTGTAGGTGTCGGCGGCCAGCGACGCCTCCCAGGCGGCGAGGACCAGCGGGACGTCGAACTCGTCACGCAGTTGGTCGAGGGCCTCGCGGAACATCGCGTCCCGCGGGGCGAGCGGCGTACCGCGGCTGAAGGGGTTGTCCGGCGGGACAGGGGCGCCGGTGATGTCGACGGTCTGCAGGCAGCGGATGAACTCGGCGAGGTCGCGGGCGGTCGCGTTCGGGTCGGCGAGCTGGTCGAGTTCGAAGGGTTCGCCGTCGAGCCAGCGGTAGACGCCCCAGGTGAAGGGGTAGCCCGCGCCTGGTTCGCCGAGGGCGAGCGGTTCGGGTACGGCGAGGGGAAGGTGCGGGGCGAGCTTGGGCAGCCAGGCGAGGTCCTTCTCGACCTGACCCTGCGAACCGACAGTCCGGGGGAGCCGCACGGCCAGCTCCTCACCGACCCGGAACGTCACGTTGTCGGTCCCCGAGGCGGTCACCACCTCGATCGGCGCACCGGCCCACTGCGGGAACTGCTCCGCCAGCAGACGCGCCACGAGCTGCGCGTCGATCTCTACTTCGTCATCGTGCAGCTTCGCGACCGTCGACATAGCCAGGGAGCCTCACAGGCAACCTGACACCCGTCAATCGACTTTAGTGGTGCGGCCGGAGGGCTCGGTTGGCGGCTGGTTCGGCGATTTGGGCGCGGAAGGGGTGGGCGGGGTAGACGCCCAGGAGGCGGACCTCGACGGAGAAGAAGGCCAGTTCTTCCATCGCGAGGGCGACGTTCGGGTCTTCGGGGTGGCCTTCGATGTCGGCGTAGAACTGGGTTGCGAAGAACATGCCGCCCAGCTGGTAGGACTCCAGCTTGGTCATGTTCACGCTGTTGGTCGCGAACCCGCCGAGTGCCTTGTAGAGGGCAGCCGACACGTTCCGGACGCGGTAGACGAAGCTCGTGACGATGGGACCGGAACCGACCGGCGGTACGACGGGTTCGCGGGCCAGCACGAGGAATCGGGTCGTGTTGTGGTGCTCGTCCTCGACGTCCTCGGCCAGGGTCTCCAGCCCGTAGAGCGACGCCGCGGCCCGTGGTGACAACGCGGCCACCGCCGGATCAGCAAGCTCGGCCACCTCACGAGCCGCACCGGCCGTGTCATCGGCAACCACAGTCGACCACCCGTGCTCGCGGATGATCTTGCGGCACTGCCCGAGCGCGTGCACATGGCTGCGGACCGTCTGGATCTGGTCGATCGACGTACCCGGCACGGCCATCAGCTGGAAGTGGATCGGCAGGAAGTACTCGCCGATGATGTGCAGCCCGGACTCCGGCAGCAGGTGGTGGATGTCGGCGACCCGGCCGGCGATCGAGTTGTCGATCGGGATCATCGCCAGCCCGGCGCGGCCGCTGCTCACCGCCTCGAGAGCGTCCTCGAACGTCGTACAGGGCAGCTGCTCGCGGTCCGGAAACATCTCGGTGCACGCCATCGCCGAGTTGGCTCCGGGCTCACCCTGGTACGCGATCGGTCCGTCCACAGCACCCAGACTAGACCCGCGTCATCTCACCCCGCGGATCAGGTGTCCGACTTGCGGACCTTCTTCGGGGCTCCGGTGGTCGCCCGGCCCTCGAGTGCCTTGGCCTTGGTGGCGTACATGTCGAGGTACTCCTGCCCCGACAGCTCCATGATCTTGTACATGATCTCGTCGGTGACCGCGCGCAGGATGAGCCGGTCGCTCTCCATCCCCTCGTACCGGGAGAAGTCCAGCGGCTCGCCGAACTTGACCGTCGGGGAGGCGAACGACGCCACCACCTTGCCGGGCGGCGCGACCACGTCGGTGCCGATCACCCCGCACGGGATCACCGGAACCTTCGCCTCGAGCGCCAGCCGGGCGACACCGGTCCGCCCCTTGTACAGGCGGCCGTCGTGTGAGCGGGTGCCTTCGGGGTAGATGCCGAACAGGTCGCCGCGCTCGAGCACCTTCATCCCGGCCCGCATCGCGCCCTCGGACGCCGAACCGCCGGAGCGGTCGATCGGGACCTGGCCGGTGCCCTTGAAGAACCCGCGCTGGAACCGGCCCTTGATCCCGGCCCCGGTGAAGTAGTCCGATTTTGCGACGAACGTCACGCGCCGGCGCAGGGCCAGCGGCATGAAGATCCAGTCGGCGTACGAGAGGTGGTTGCTGGCGATGATCGCCGCACCCTTGGCCGGGACGTTCTCGGCGCCGACCACGATCGGCCGGAAGAGCCGCTTGACCGGCGGGCCGACCAGGACGTTCCGGAGCACCCAGTAGATGCCCTTGCCGTCACCGTCCGCCGCCGCGTCCACCACCGGATCCACCCTGCGGTCTGGCCGTGGCGACTGCGCCGGTTCCGTCATCGATGTCCTCTCCTCACTGTTCCCCGAACCCACATGATGCCGCACGCGGGCCCGGTTGGGGGCAAAGTCGCCACGCGGAAGGTCCTGACAGGCTCGGCCCGGCGTTCGTAAGCTGCTGACGGCAGTGTCGCCGTGGTAGGGGAGTGCTCGTGAGGACCAGACGTTTGACGGCGGTAGTCGGCCTTCTTGCCGCCGCGCTGCTAGGGACCGGTACGGCGGCGCAGGCCGACGAGGTGGCTCCGGAAGCGAAGGTGGTCCCGCTCCAGGTGACCGGCCCGGCCGCCTCCCGGTTCAACCTGATCGTGATGGGTGACGGCTACACCGCCACCGATCTGCCGAAATTCCGCGAGCAGCTCGACAAACACCTGAACGTCCTCTGGAGCATCGAGCCGTTCAAGTCGTACCGGAACTACATCAACGTGTACGCCGTCGAGATCGCCTCACCCCAAAGTGGCGTCGACTGTGACCCGAACCTCACCTCGCCCAAGGTCGACACCCCGCTCAACATGGGCTTCTGGGGCGGCTGCAACCCGAACAGCGTCCAGCGCCTGCTGACCGTCAGTTCCACGGCCGCGATCTCGTACGCCGACCTCGTCCCGGGCACCGCCGCGGCCAACCGGCAGATCCTTGCTATCGGCAACAGCGACACGTACGGCGGGGCCGGCGGCACCTACGCCACGGCCTCCGGCGGGAACGCCCTGTCCGCCCTGATCACCCCGCACGAGCTCGGTCATTCGCTCGGCGGCCTCCAGGACGAGTACGACTATTACGCTCGCGGCGACCGCGGAGCGCCGTACCAGGGTTCGGAGCCGTCGTCGATCCACCATTCGCTGCTGACCGAGCAGCAGATGCGGGACCAGCAGCAGAAATGGTTCCGCTGGCTGGGGGAGCCGTCCGAGTCCGGCGGCACGATCGGGCGTCACGAGGGCGGCATGTACGCCGGCTCCGGCGTCTGGCGGCCGAGCCGGCACTCGATGATGAAGACCCTCGGCTACTACTTCGACCAGATCTCGCGGGAGCGGATGACGCAGCGGATCTCGTCCCGCGCCAACCTGTTCCAGGCGAGTACGCCGACCGGTCAGGTGGCCCCGGACCAGGTCGTCTGGCTGCAGACCCTGCACCCGAGCAGCCACGAACTCGACGTCACCTGGACCCTCGACGGCCGGACCCTCCCGACCGGCAACCAGCGCGCGATCGACCTCGCCACGCTCGACCTCGCGCCCGGTCTGCACACGCTCACCGCCAAGATCGTCGACCCCACCGGCTTCATCCGCGATCCCGCCGTACGGCCGACCGCGTCCCGGACCTGGACGGTCAACACCACCCTGACGGCCCAGCCCAGCGCCACCCCGGTCGCTTTCACCGGATCCACCGCCACCGACCACCCGGTCAACGCGGCGGAGGTCGTGTATGCCGAGACCACGCAATCGGACACCGACCAGCCCGCGATCGCCTGGAAACTGGACGGTCAGCCGGTCGAGAACCCCGGCAACGACCGCGACTTCGACCTCGGCGCGCTCAAGCTGACCGGCCGCCATACCCTCACCGCGACCGCCGGTAGCGAGACCCTGACCTGGGAGGTCGACGGCGTCGAACCGAAGGTCACCTCGACGATGTCCAAGCCGCTCGTCATGGTTCAGAAGCCGACCGGACCGGAGTACATCTACAACGACGCCTTCACGATGAAGCTGGCTGCGACCGACGACAGCACCGGGTACGTCGTACCGGAGTTCCGCGTCGACAAGGACGGCTGGTTCAACTACTTCGGCTGGCCGACGGATGCCTCCGCACCGTTCAAGTTCACCGCGGAGGGGACCGCGATCGACCAGCTCGTCTACGGCAAACTCGGCGTACCGCGGGTGGTCCCGTGGGACGACGTTCCGCCGGGCTACGGCCGGCACCAGGTCGAGTACCGGGCCATCGATGCCTCCGGCAACATCGGTACGGCGGAGCGGTTCGCGGTCACGTTGTTGCGCCCGGCCCCGACCTGCACGACGACGATCACCGGGACCCACAACGGCCCGCTGGCCTTGCGATCCGGCGTTACCTGCTTGACCGGAGCAACGGTCAACGGCCCGATCCAGATCGCTGCCGGCGCCTCGCTGGTCGCCACGGATGCCCGGATCTCCGGCCCGGTCAACGCGTCCAAGGCGGCCGACGTACACCTGCTCCGTACGTCGATCCGCGGACCGGTCTCGCTGTCCGGAACCACCCGCAGCGCGGCCCTCATCGGCAGCACGATCAGCGGCCCCGTCTGGGTCGGTACGGCGACCACCAGCGATCCGGTCGCGCTGGCCGGCAACACGATCAGCGGGCCGCTGTCCTGCTCCGGCAACACCGCCGCCCCGACCAACCTGGAAGCCCCGAACCAGGTGGCCGGACCCCGATCGGGGCAGTGCGCCAAGCTCTGAGCTGCCCAGACATCAACGTGAGTTTTCGCGACATGTCGGTGACAGGTCCGCTGCCCTAACTTTCTCAGTACGGCGGGACGACGCCCGCCGTACTGGGAGGAGCGACATGAACGGACTGCGGGTGGCGGCGCTGATGGCGGCCACGATCACGACCGGGCTGATGGCCGGGGTCTACTGGGCGTACGGGATGGCCTTCATGCCCGGGCTCGCGAAGGTCGACGACAAAACCTTCGTCGGGGCCTTCCAGGCGGCCGACCGGGCGATCATGAACCCGGCGTTCCTCGGGCTCGGCTTCCTCGGCAGCCTGCTGCTCACGGCGCTGGCCGGGGTGCTCAGCCTCAAGGAGAAGGCGCTGCCGTGGATTGCGGCGGCCTTCGTCCTCTACCTGATCACGATGATCCTGACGATCGCGGTCAACGTCCCCCTGAACGATGCGCTCAAGGCGGCCGGCGATCCGAACACGATCGACGTCACCGCCGCCCGCGCCGCCTTCGACGAGGCCCGCTGGCGCACCTTCAACAACATCCGCACCGTCCTCGACCTGACCGCCTTCGCCCTCCTCGCCTGGGCCCTCTACCTCACCGGCAAATCCGCCACCCAACCCGGGTAAGCGCTTCCCGAGGTGGTGGGATCGCCCGACGGACAGGACGTATATGCCGATCCGGCGCCGAAACCGGCCGCGCCGAGCGCGGCGCCGGCGCCCAGTGGGGCTATACGTCCTGTCCTTCGGAGGATGGCTGACACAATGTGGGGGTGGCACCTGTTCAAGCTCCGCCGTCGCAGCAGCTCCCCGCGGTCCAGAAACTGCGGATCCGGTTCGCCAAGCGTGGGCGGCTGCGATTCACCTCACACCGCGACTTCCAGCGGGCGTTCGAGCGTGCCGTCCGGCGCGCCGAGCTCCCGGTGGCCTTCTCGCACGGTTTCAGTCCGCACCCGAAGATCTCGTACGCCGGGGCCGCGCCCACCGGGGCTGCCTCCGAGGCGGAGTACTTGGAGATCTCGCTCACACATGAGCGGGACGCCGAGCAGGTCCGGGCCGCGCTGGACGAGGCGCTGCCGCCCGGGCTGGATGTGCTCGAGGTGGTCGTCGCCGGGCCGGGTGCGCTGGCCGAGCGGCTGGAGGTCAGTGAGTGGCGGATCGCGTTACCGGGGGTGGATCCCGAGCCGGCCGCCGCGGCGGTCGAGGCGTTCCTGGCCCGGACCGAAATCACGGTCGAGCGCATGACCAAACGGGGCATTCGCTCGTTCGACTGTCGGGACGCCGTTCTCCGACTCACCGTCGGCAGTGAACCGGGGTCGGTTGAGACATGTGCGATACTGCAAGTGGTGTTACGGCACGGAACCCCGGCCGTGAGACCCGACGACGTTCTCGCCGGCTTGCTCGAAGTAGCGACGCTCCCGGTGACGGGCCCGGCTCTTCTGACCAGGCTCGCCCAGGGCCCGCTGATCGCGGCAACCGGCACAGTGGACGACCCGCTCGCTCGTGACCGCGACGCCAACCAGGCGACCGCGACCGGCCAGGCAGGTCCCCACCAGACGCATACAGCGGAGGGCGACGCCGCCGCTCCCTCTGTGCCCTGAAGTGCGGGCGGAGCGGATCCAGCAGGCTTCCGTCGCCCGGGCTCAACGGCCAGGAGCGGCGAACCGTGACCGCCAGGTGGCAGCGCCGGACCCGTGACAGGGGTCGCAGGCAGCGCCGCCGGGCTTGAGGAGACCGCACCACATGCTCGACAACGAGCCGACCACCGAGGCAGCCAAGGCTGTCTCCGCCGCTTCCAGCGCGAAGAAGACAGTCACCGCCAAGACGACGGTGAAGAAGACCGCGGCGAAGAAGGCCACCACGACCGCCCGCAAGCGGGTCGCCAAGTCCGCCGACGTCCCGACCCAGTCGGACGACGTGGCCGCCGACCCGGCGCCGCGGACGGCGAAGAAGGCCGTGGCCAAGAAGGCCGCCGCGAAGAAGGCACCGGCCAAGAAGGCCGCCGCCGAGACCCCGGTCAAGCGCGCCGCCACCAAGCGCGCCGCCAAGACGACCGCCGAGCCGGTCGTCGAGGAGACCCCGGCCCCGGCCAAGAAGACGACCGCGCGCAAGCGCACCACCACCAAGAAGGCCGCCGCCACCCTGGTCGCGACCGACACCCCCGTCACCGACGGCCCGGTAGCCGACGCCGAGCAGACCGGTACGCCGGACTCCGCGCCTGCCCGCCGTACGCGCTCCCGCCGTGGCGCGGCCGCTGACACCGCGAGCGAAGCCACCGACGCGACCGCGTCCACTGGCGCCGTCGCCACCCGTCCGACCACGTTCACCGGCAGCTCCCACGTCGTGGGCAGCCCCGCCGCCCCGGCCAGCGCTACTGGAGCCGACTCCAGCGCTGCCGCCGACACCGCAGCGGGAGCCGGCTCCGGCCGCACCGCCGGCAAGCGCACTTCGCGGCGCCGCGGCGGCCAGTCCGCCGCCGACGCGCCCGCCGCATCCGAGGCCACCCCGCTCTTCCCGACGGCAGACGAGACGACGGCCGCTGCCGACGTACCGGCTGCTGACGAGACCACCACCCGACGCACGCGTCGGCGGGCTCCGGCCGCAGCTGCCGTGCTGTTCCAGGCGCCCACCGTGCCGAGCACCGCTCCGGCGGGGCAGGCACAGACCGAGACTCCGGCGCAGGCCGCGGCGACCAGCCCGGTCGAGGCGACCGACCCGGCCCCGACGAGCCGTTCGCGGAGCCGTCGCGGCGCCAAGAACACCCAGACCGACCAGGCCGCAGAGGTTGCGGTCGAGGCTGAGCCGATCGCAGAGTCCGGCGACGACGAGCAGCCGACGACCTCGCGTCGCCGCCGGAGCCGTCGCGGCCAGGCGCGCGAAGAGGTCGTCGAGCCCGTCGAGGAGCTTGAGGACGAGGAAGAGACCGACGAGGCCGACGAGGACACCGACGAGCAGACCGACGACGTACAGGCTGAGGACGGCGACGAGGACGAGTCCGCCGAGGGCACCCGTCGCCGCCGTCGCCGTCGTGGCGGCCGTCGCCGCCGCAAGACCGGTGACGCCGAGGACAGCGCCGACGAGCAGGACGAGAACGGCGAGGATTCCGACGACGCCGAAGCCTCGGCCGACGACGAGCAGGACTCTGCCGACGACGGTGAGGACGGTGGCAGCTCGTCGCGTCGCCGCCGGCGTCGCCGTCGCCGCAAGGGCGAAGAGGGCACCAGCGCCGCCGACGACCCCGACGAGATCGTCGTCCGGGTGCGTGAGCCGCGCAGCAAGAACACGTCCAACGAGGTCACCGCGATCGAGGGCTCGACCCGGCTGGAGGCGAAGAAGCAGCGTCGCCGCGAGGGTCGCGCCGCCGGTCGCCGCCGGGCGCCGATCGTGTCCGAGGCCGAGTTCCTGGCCCGGCGTGAGTCGGTCGAGCGGACGATGGTGATCCGGTCCCGTGAGGACCTGACCCAGATCGCGGTCTCCGAGGACAACGTCCTGGTCGAGCACTACGTCGCCCAGGCCGAGCACACCTCGCTGATCGGCAACGTCTACCTCGGTCGCGTGCAGAACGTGCTGCCCAGCATGGAGGCGGCCTTCATCGACATCGGCAAGGGCCGCAACGCGGTCCTGTACGCCGGTGAGGTCGACTGGGCCACGCTCGGCGGGGCCAACGGCCCGCGCAAGATCGAGCAGGTGCTGAAGTCCGGTCAGGCGGTCCTGGTCCAGGTGACCAAGGACCCGATCGGTCACAAGGGCGCCCGGCTCACCAACCAGATCAGCCTCCCGGGCCGGTACGTCGTCTACGTCCCGCGCGGCGGGAACGGCGGCATCAGCCGCAAGCTCCCCGACACCGAGCGGAACCGGCTCAAGACGATCCTGAAGGACATCGTCCCCGACGAGGCCGGCGTGATCGTCCGGACCGCGGCCGAGGGTGCGTCCGAGGAGGAGCTGACCGCGGATGTCAGCCGCCTGCAGGAGGTCTGGGCCGAGATCGACAAGAAGTCGAAGAACGGCCAGGCCCCGCAGATGCTGTCGGCCGAGCCCGACCTGCTGATCCGCGTCGTCCGCGACCTGTTCACCGAGGACTTCACCAAGCTGGTCATCTCCGGCAGCGATGCAGTCGACGAGGTGCGCGAGTACGTCGCCGGCGTGGCACCGCACCTGGCCGACCGGGTCGAGAAGTGGACCGGGGACAGCGATGTCTTCGCCAACTTCCGGATCGACGAGCAGATCAAGAAGGCGCTGGACCGCAAGGTCTGGCTGCCGTCGGGTGGTTCGCTGATCATCGACCGCACCGAGGCGATGACGGTCGTCGACGTCAACACCGGCAAGTTCACCGGGTCCGGCGGAAACCTCGAGGAGACCGTCACCAAGAACAACCTGGAAGCGGCGGAGGAGATCGTCCGCCAGCTCCGGGTGCGCGACATCGGCGGCATCATCGTGATCGACTTCATCGACATGGTCCTGGAGTCGAACCGGGATCTCGTCCTGCGTCGCCTGGTCGAGTGCCTGGGCCGCGACCGGACCAAGCACCAGGTAGCGGAGGTCACCTCGCTCGGCCTGGTCCAGATGACCCGGAAGCGGATCGGTACCGGTCTGCTCGAGGCCTTCAGTGAGAACTGCGACCACTGCGGTGGCCGCGGCCTGATCCTGCACGACGAGCCGAAGGAGTCCCGTCGCCGGGACGGTGGCCGGGGCAACGCGGGTGGCAACACTGGCGGCGGCAACGGCGCTAACGGCAACGGTGGCAACAACGGCCCGGAGCAGAGCAAGCCGGCTGCCCAGGCCGAGGAGACCGGCCGGAAGAGCTCACGTCGTCGCCGCGGCAAGGGCCGCTCCGACGAGGAGGGCGCCGAGGCGGAGACCGCTCAGCAGCACGCGGACGCCGCCCAGCGACTGGCCCAGATCGCCGCAGCTTCCGCGAAGAAGGACGCCGAGGAGTCGGCCGCCAACGACGCACCGGAGCCGACCGGCTACCCCGTTTCCGCCCAGGCGGACGAGTCCGTGAGCCCGGAAGCCACCGGGTTCCCGACGGCCGACGTACCGGCGGACGAGCCGGAATCGGCGCAGAACGGCACCAAGAGCACGCGACGTCGGCGCAGCAGCCGGGGCCGCGGTAAGGCGGCCGCTGAGGCCGAATCGAGCAGTAACGGGTCCACCGCAGCCAGCGATGCCCCGGAGCTCGTGAGCACCAGCAGCTGACAATGTGAGCGGCGTCCCCTCGGGGCCGGGTGAGCCAGTTTGACCCGTCTGTGAGGGGACCCGTAAACTTGAGCTTCGGCGCGCGTTCCGCGTGCCATGTTTGTGTGGGCCGCATGGTCTGTGCAGGCCCCCAGTAAGTTTTCCATTCCAGCAGAGAGTGAGATCCACGGTGTACGCGATCGTGCGCAGTGGCGGCACCCAGCAGAAGGTCGCCGTCGGCGATGTCATCGAGATCGACAGCCTCACGGACAAGGCGGGCGACACCGTCGTCCTGCCGGCAGTCCTGGTTGTCGATGGCGACACCGTGACGACCGATGCGGCGGCGCTGGCCAAGGTTGCCGTGTCGGCTGAGGTTCTCGGCCGCACCAAGGGCCCCAAGATCCACATCCTGAAGTACAAGAACAAGACCGGTTACCGGAAGCGCCAGGGGCACCGTCAGCACTACACCCAGGTCAAGGTCACCGCGATCGACGCGAAGAAGTGAGCTGATTAACTCATGGCACACAAAAAGGGAGCGGCCTCGACCCGCAACGGTCGTGACTCCAACGCGCAGCGGCTCGGCGTGAAGCGGTACGGCGGCCAGCTGGTCAACGCCGGCGAGATCATCGTTCGCCAGCGCGGCACCCACTTCCACCCGGGCAACCTGGTGGGCCGTGGCGGCGACGACACGCTGTTCGCGCTCGCCGAGGGCAAGGTGGAGTTCGGCACCCGGCGCGGTCGCCGCGTCGTCAACATCGTCCCGGCCCCGGCGGAGTAGTACCGCCACCCGGGTTTTGTCACAGCTCTTCCAGGAGGGCGGGTCGCGGAATACCGCGGACCCGCCCTTTTGCTGTGTAAAGCACAGCTGCTGTCTTAAGCACCAAGCAAGTTGCACTACCTACAGGAAGTTGAGAAGCACCGATGGCAATCCCCAGTTTTGTCGACCGCGTGACGGTGCACGTCACCGCGGGCCGCGGCGGACACGGATGTGCCTCGGTGCACCGGGAGAAGTTCCGGCCCCTCGGCGGTCCCGACGGCGGCAACGGTGGTGACGGCGGCAGTGTGATCCTGCGCGTCGACCCGGACACCACCACGCTCGTCGACTACCACCGCTCCAGCCACCGCACCGCGACGAACGGTGCCCAGGGCAAGGGTGACAACCAGGCCGGCAGCAACGGCGACAGCGTCGTACTGCCCGTCCCGGACGGCACGGTCATCAGCACCTCGGACGGCGAAGTGCTCGCCGACCTCGTTGGCCCCGGTGCCGAATTCGTTGCTGCACAAGGCGGCAAGGGCGGTCTCGGCAACGCGGCGCTGGCCAGCAGCGCCCGCAAGGCGCCTGGTTTCGCGCTGCTCGGTGAGGACGGGGAGGAGCGCACGCTCGTCCTCGAGCTGAAGGTTGTCGCGGACATCGGTCTGGTCGGCTTCCCGAGTGCGGGCAAGTCGTCGCTGATCGCGTCGATCAGCCGCGCCCGGCCGAAGATCGCCGACTACCCCTTCACCACCCTGATTCCGAACCTCGGGGTCGTGGTCGCGGGCGAGACCACCTTCACGGTGGCCGACGTACCGGGTCTGATCGAGGGCGCCAGCCTGGGCCGCGGGCTCGGGCACGACTTCCTGCGCCACGTGGAGCGGTGTGCGGCACTCGTGCACGTCATCGACTGCGCGACGTACGAGCCAGGCCGTGACCCGCTCAGCGACCTCGACACGATCGAGGCCGAGCTGACGGCCCACGGCGGGCTCGAGGACCGGCCGCGACTCGTTGCCCTGAACAAGATCGACGTACCGGACGCGCGCGAGATCGCGGAGATGGTGCAGGCCGAGCTGGAGGGCCGCGGGTTGCGCGTCTTCCCGATCTCGACCGCGAGCCACGAGGGCCTGGACGCGCTCAAGTTCGCGATGGCCGAGATCGTGGTCAAGCGTCGTGCGGAGCAGGAGAAGCCCGACAACACGCGGATTATCATCCGGCCGCAGGTCCAGGGCGGGCCCGAGTTCAAGGTCAAGAAGCTGCCGGAGGACGGCGGCTGGCTGGTGCAGGGCGAGAAGCCCGAGCGCTGGGTCAAGCAGACCGACTTCACGAACGCGGAGGCCGTCGGCTACCTGGCCGACCGGCTGAACCGGCTCGGTGTCGAGAAGAAGCTGCTGGAGCTCGGCGCGATGGAGGGCGACGGGGTCGTCATCGGCGACGGCCCGAACGCGGTCATGTTCGACTTCGCGCCCGAGGTCCAGGCCGGCGCCGAGCTGCTGTCGCGGCGTGGCGAGGACCAGCGGCTGGAGGAGGACCGGCCCGCGCTGCAGCGGCGCCGGCGCAAGGACGAGGAGTACCACGCGCTCCGGTCCGGGGAGGCCAAGACCGACCTGTCGGAGTACGGGCAGGGCTGGGTCGAGGACGAGGTCGACCTGTCCCCGGCCGAGGCCAAGCGAGCTGCGGAGAAGGCAGAGAAGCTGGCGCGCAAGGAAGCACGCGAGCTCGCTCTGCAAAAGGAACTCGACCAGAACGGTTGATACCTGATGGACCAACGCGCGGAGGCTGTTGCGGCCACGCGAATTGTCGTCAAGGTCGGTTCGTCGTCGCTGACCCAGCGCGGCCGGATCGACCTGGACCGGCTCCGGCCGCTCGTCGACGCCATTGCGGCGCGCCGGGCGACCGGGACCGAGATCGTGCTCGTCTCGTCCGGGGCGATCGCGGCCGGGCTGGCGCCGATGGGACTGCGTTCGCGACCGCGTGACCTGGCGACGCAGCAGGCGGCGGCCTCGGTCGGGCAAGGCGAGCTGATGGCTCGCTACAGCGATGCGTTCGCTGCGCACAACCTGCGGGTCGGCCAGGTGCTGCTGACCGTCGACGACGTGACCCGGCGCAGCCACTACCGCAACGCGTTCCGGACGTTTGCCCGCCTGCTGGAGCTGGGCGTCGTACCGATCGTGAACGAGAACGACACGGTCGCGACCACCGAGATCCGCTTCGGCGACAACGATCGCCTGGCCGCGCTGACCAGCCACCTCGTGCACGCCGATCTGTTGCTGCTGCTGTCCGACGTCGACGGCCTGTACGACGGCGATCCGCGCAAACCGGGCACGACGATGGTCACCGAGGTGCGTGGCGCCGCCGACCTGGAGCCGCTCGCGATCGGCAAGACCGGTTCGTCCGGCGTCGGTACCGGCGGCATGCAGACCAAGGTCGAGGCCGCCGCGATCGCCACCGAGGCCGGGATCCCGGTCGTCCTCACCTCGGCAGCGCTGGTGGCGGACGCCTTGCAGGGCAAGCGAGTTGGCACGCTCTTCCATCCGACCGGCCGCCGGCAGAAGACGCGCATGCTCTGGCTCGCGCACGCAACCTCCGGTGTCGGCATCCTCCGGCTCGACGAAGGCGCAGTCCGGGCCGTGACAGAGCGCCGTACGTCGCTACTCCCCGCCGGCATCACCGCCGTCGAAGGCACCTTCGTGGCCGGCGACCCCGTAGACCTGGTCTCGCCGTCCGGTGTCGTCGTCGCCCGCGGCCTGGTCAACTACGACGCCCTCGAGCTCCCCGGGCTGCTCGGTCGCTCCACCCGCGACCTGGCCCGCGAACTAGGCCCGGCCTACGAACGAGAGGTCGTCCACCGAGACGACCTGGTCCTGCTGTAAACACCCACCCGGTTACTTCTGGTCTCGTTGACGTAGCTCCTTCCCGATCCGGGTGAGGATGTCCACTTGCGCCTCGTTGTAGATCTCGGTCATGGCGGTGCCGAGGGTGTGGGCGATGCGCCGCGTCCCTCCGGGCGCTTGGTCCTGGGCGCTGCGTAGGTCGGGATGCTTGCCGAGGATGTCGATGGCGTGGGGGAGAAGCCGTGCCGTCAGCTCGCGCCGGGTGTCTTCGTCTGCGTCGGCGGGCAACTGGTCGAACTCGATGTCGGCGCGAGTGTGTTCGTACTCGGTCAGCATCCGCCGGTAGGCATCGAGTCCGGCCGGGCCGGCCACCCGGCTGTACACCACCATCATCTGGCGGTCGGCCTCGGAGAAGTTGCCCACGGTGGCTGCGAGGTCAGCCGGCAGGTCGGTCGGCAGGCTCTCGCGCAGGATCAGGGCCAGTTCGGCCCGGACGCGCTGGATTCGGTCGACCGCGGCGGCGAGTTCGGCGTCCAGTAGGCGCAACGCTTCCTGTGGGTGTTCGTCGGCATCGCCCATCGCCGCGATCTGCGGCAAGGAGACTCCGAGGTCGGACAGGCGCCGGATCCGCAGCAGCCGCACGAGGTGGGGGACGCCGTAGCGCTTGTACCCGTTGGTGTCGCGCTCGGGCTCATCGAGCAGGCCGACCTTGTGGTAGTGCCGCACGGCCTTCACGGTCGTCCCGGCCAGCTCCGCGACCTGACGCGTACTCCACGCCACGGCTCACCCCTTCCGTACGTCGTTCGTCCTCGACGCTACTGGGTCACCGACCCAGGCGATCGAGTACGGCGGCCCGGTTCCGCTGGGCAGCGGCGTCGAGCTTCAACCCGGACTGCGTCGACGCCGAGCAGAACTGATCCCGCCCGGGCAGTGTCCCGTCGACCAGGTAGGTGGTGGTGAGGTTGAGTGCGCACGGGTTGTCGTCGTACACGTAGACGCCGTGTCGACCCGCGTCGACGCTCACCAGCCGGGCCCGGTCCCCGAAAGTCTTGCGCAGCAGCACTCCGCCGACATGCGGGGTGGCGGGGTCACGCAGGTTCTGCAGGATCAGGATGTTGGCCGGTCCGTCCTTCGTGATCTGCACGGGCGGTTCGGCCGGCCGCGGCCAGTACGCGCAGGGAGCGATGTTCGCGCCGGCGGCACCGAACATCGGGAAGCGCTTGCGAGCCTCGGCGACATCCCGCTGGTACGTCGCGACGTCCGTCGGCCAGGCCGTGTCGTTGCAGGTGACCGCGAGAAACGCGGAGAAGGCATTGTCATGCGGCGACGGTGCCGCGCCTCGAGCGACCGAGCCGGCGCTCAACCCGGGCAGGGCGCGGACCTCTGGCATCCGGCTGTCCGTCCGCTGGCGGCGGACGGCGGCGTCATCGGAGCCGGCCAGCGACTGCCACATCTGGGCCATCACCGGGAACTGCGATTCTTTGTACGCCGAGGCGAACATGCCGAACCGGAAGGTTTTGCCGTCGATTCCGTCGACGGGCTTGCGATCCAACTGGTCGGCCAGGGCGAAGAAGTTCCTTCGCACCTCGGCCGGGGTCCGGCCGAGCCCATAGGCGGCGTGGCGCTCGGCGGCGAACTTGGCGAAGTCCGGGAACCGTAGCTCCAGGCCCAGCCCGAACCGCCGGACGGCGGCACGATCCAAGGACGTGGTGCCGGGGTTGCTGTCCAGCACGATCCGGTCGGTCCGCTCGCGGAACATCGAGGCATAGGCCGCGCCCAGCGCCGAACCGTAGGAGGCTCCGAAGAAGTTGATCTTCTGCTCGCCGAGTGCGATCCGGATCTGGTCCATGTCGCGGGCGGTGTTGGCTGTCGAGATGTGCGGGAGCAGCCCGGCCTTGTCGTTGGCCGCGCACTGAGCGGCCACCCGCTGGACGATCTTGGCCTGCTTGGCGACATCGGCCGAGTTCTTGGCGTACGGCGGGATGTTGGCCTGATACATGTCGTCGGCCAGGAAACCGCAGCTCACGGGTGACGAGTGGCCGACGCCGCGCGGATCCATACCGATCAGGTCGTACGCCGCGGAGACGGTCGCCGGTAGTCCCAACGCGACCAGGTCAGCGGGCTGTGACAAACCTGATCCGCCCGGGCCGCCCGGGTTGAGCAGCAGAACACCTCGCCGCTTGGCCGGCTTCGCGCTGGCGAGCCGGGAGATCATGATCTCGATCTTCCGGCCGTCGGGCTTGGCGTAGTCCAGCGGCACCGGGATTTTCGCGCACTGCAATTGCGGTGATCCAGGTGCCACCCCCGTCGGACATTTACCCCAGACCGGCTTGGTCGCGGCAGGAGCGGTCTTGACCTCTTCAGCGGTGGCCGGCGCGGCGGCCAGCAACGTCCCGGCGAGACCAGCCGTCACCACCAGGGCCAGACCACTGCGTGCGATTCGTCGATGCTGCATCCTTGGTCCTCTCTGTCGTGTCCTGGGACCCACTCCAGACCGTGCCCTTGGGGCACAGTCAAATGGCCGGCGGCCGCCTAGAATGACCACGTGAGCGAGATCATCGAACTGGCCCGGCGGGCGCGCGAGGCGTCGTATGCGTTGGCGGAAGCCTCGCGGGCGACCAAGGACGCGGCGTTGCACGCGATGGCGGCGGCGCTGCGGGCCAACACGGACGCGATCGTTGCAGCCAATGCCACGGATGTGGCGGCAGCACGAGAGGCCGGTACGCCGGAGTCCACGGTCGACCGGCTTGCGCTGGACGCGGGCCGGGTCGACGGGATGGCGGCGGGGCTGGAACAGTTGGCCGGTCTGACCGATCCGGTCGGTGAGGTGGTGCGCGGGTACACGCTCCCGAACGGTCTGGAGCTGCGCCAGGTCCGTGTCCCCTTCGGGGTTGTCGGGATCATCTACGAGGCCCGTCCGAACGTCACGGCCGATGCGGCCGGCATCTGCCTCAAGTCGGGTAACGCGGTGCTGCTGCGCGGTTCCTCGTCTGCGGCTGCGTCGAACGTCGCGATCATCGATGTACTGCGGGATGCCGCGGCATCGGTGGGGCTGCCGGCTGATGTGGTGCAGGGGGTGCCGACGGATCGGGCTGCGGTCAAGGAGCTCATGCAGGCGCGCGGGCTGGTCGACGTACTGATTCCGCGCGGTGGTGCCGGGCTGATCCAGACCGTGGTCAGCGAATCGACCGTGCCGGTGATCGAGACGGGCGTCGGCAACTGCCATGTGTACGTCGATGCCGACGCGGATCTCGGCCTCGCGCTGGAGATCCTGCTGAACTCGAAGACCCAGCGGCCGAGCGTGTGCAATGCGGCCGAATCCCTGCTGGTGCACGCATCGGTGGCTGACGACTTTCTCGCGCTGGCCCTGCCGGCGTTGGCGGATGCCGGTGTGACGGTGCACGGCGACCCGACGGTGGTTGCTGCGGGCAAGGACATTGTCGCGGCGACGGACGAGGACTACGAGACCGAGTACAACTCACTCGACCTGTCGGCCGCGGTGGTCGAGTCGCTGGAGAGCGCCGTACAGCACATTCGTCGCTACAGCTCGGGGCACACTGACGCGATCATCACCCGCTCGCAGGCGGCCGCGCGCCGCTTCGTCCAGGCGGTCGACTCGGCGGCGGTCGTGGTCAACGCGAGCACGCGGTTCACCGACGGTGGCGAGTTCGGCTTCGGCGCCGAGATCGGCATCTCGACCCAGAAGCTGCACGCCCGCGGCCCGATGGGCCTGCCGGAGATGACGTCCACCAAGTACGTCGTCACCGGCGAAGGTCAAACCCGGAACTGATCCACCCGTACGACGGGCGGCTCGGCACTCAACACCGCCAGAGCCGCCAGGTGGTTGGTGTCGATCTCCAGATCGCTCAGTTGCGCCGGCCCGCTGTTCCAGCGAACTACGGCGGCCGGCTGATCGGGCGGGCTCACCACCACCGTCGACAGGCCGGCCCCGATCCCGTCGCCGGTCGCCTTGAGCAGCGCCTCCTTGCGCGTCCAGTACCGCGTGAACGCCCGCGCCTTCTCGATCCCGTCGTACCGCTTGAGCTCCTGCAGTTCTTCCGGCGCGAGACTCATGCCCGCGACTCCGTCCACGTCCACCAGCGAGCCGATCTGCTCCACATCGAGTCCGACCGGCGCCGTACCGATCGCCAGCCCGACCCAGTCGCCCGAATGCGACACCGACAGCTCGACCCCCTCGGCCTGCACCTTCCCGTGCGGCTTCCCGCAGTCCCGGCAGGCCCGATCCAGTACGACGTTTGCCGGAGGCAACGACATCCGGGCCCCGAGCAACCGTCGTACCATCGTCACCCCGAGCAGGAACCGCGCCTTGTCCGCATCCCGCAGGTACCGCGCGTACCGCTCCTGCTCGACCGCGTTCAGATCAGCCACGAACTCCGGCCGCGCCTGCCCGATCCCCGCCCACCACACCTCGACCTCGTTCACGCGGTCGCCAGCGCCCACTCGACTGCCTCCGCAATATCCGTCACCGGGTACTTCACCGCGTTGACCACCCGATCTGCGCCGACCACCAGGACGACGCGCTTGAGCCGCTCATACCCACCCGCGCGGAACGTCGGCAACCGCAGCGCCGCCGCCAGCTCCAGCTCCACATCCGACAGCAGGACCTGCGGGATCTCCTCGGCTGCAGCAAACGCCTGCTGCTCGTCGGTGCGCTGCGTACTGACGCCACGGACCGCGATCCGCTGCGCTGTGAACTCGTCGTACTTCGCCGCGAACAACCGGTTCTCCAGCGTGCAGCCCGCGGTCCCCGCGATATCCAGCCACCCCTCCGGCAACGGCGTCGGCCGGCCGGTCGCCGGGTAGCCGAACAGCACGGTCGACCGCGCATCCGCGTCTACCACGTCGAGCGTCGTACCGGCTGTTGACGGCAAGGCAACCCGAGGGACCCGTCGGCCAACAAGCTCGTGCACGCGTTGGGCCGGTGCCTGATCGGCTGTGTTCGTCCCGGTCAGCTCACCGTCGCCGAGCACCCAGCGGTCGCCCCAGTCCTGTAGCGCGACCAGCACCGGCAGCAGCGCGCGCCCGCGCGGAGTGAGTCCATACGCGTACCGCGTCGGCCGCTCCTGGTACGCCGTTCGCTCGATCACGCCCGAGTCGAGCAGCCCACCGAGCCGCTCGGTCAGCACCTTCCGGGAGATCCGCAGCGACTCCGCCAGTTGGTCGAACCGATCGAGCCCGCGCGCGAGGTCGCGAACGATCAGCAGCTCCCAGCCGTCGCCGATCACGCCGAGGGACTGCGCGATCGCACAGTCCGCCTCGGGCGAGAAGGTGCTCCGTCGCATCGTCCACCCCCAATCCGGTTGCCACCACGCTAGCGGGCACCGTAAGTTCCTCTGAGGAACTCACTCTAGCTCGCGGGGGAAGCATGTACTGGCGCCGGATCGCCGAACTGCCCAGCTGGATGCGTGCCGTGATGCTCGGCCAGCTGGTCAGCGCCGCGGGAGCGCTCGCCTGGCTGTACCTGACCCTCTACCTCGTCCAGGACCGCGGGATGTCCGCGCAGCAGGCAGGCTTCGCAGCCGCGGCGTACGGCGTTGGTCTGGTCGGCGGCAATCTCGGTGGCGGGTGGATCGGCGACCGCTTCGGGCTGCGGACCGCAGCCGTGGCCAGCCAGCTGACCTGGGCGATCACCTGCGCCGCGATGCCGCTGGCCCCGAATGGATGGCTGGCTGCGCTCGGTGCGCTGGCCGGTCTGTGCGGGGGAGCGACCCGGCCGAACCTGTCCGCGCTGGTCGCGATCTCGCTGCCCGCCGAACGTCGGCGGGAGGGAATCGCGCTGTCCCGGACCGCGAGCAATGCCGGGTTCATGATCGGACCGCCGTTGGGTGGACTGGTCGCGGCGTACGACTTCTCGTTGGTCTTCGTGTTCGATGCCGTGACCAGCCTGGTGCTCGCGTTCGTCATCTGGCGCTGGGCGCCGCCGGCGCGGCGGGTGCGCCAGGTCGTGCGGCTGCGCGGTTCGGTGGACCGGTCTTTGCTGATCCTGCTCGCGATGATCGTCGTGCTCGACACCGCCTGCCGGCAGATCTACGTGACCATGCCGCTGCTGCTCCGCGACGCCGGTTCGCCTCCGGTCGCGTACGGCGTACTGATCGCGGTGAACTCGGTCCTGATCGTCTGCCTCGAGGCACCGCTCGCGATTCGGCTGCGCAGTCATCAGGCCCTCCGCGTGATCGCGGCCGGGAGCGCGCTCGTCGGCGTGGGTCTCGCGGTCCTCGGCATCTGGCCGGCGCTGATGGGCGCGGTGGTCGCGATCGTCGTCATCACCGCGGGGGAGATGCTCTACAAGCCGACCGCGACCGCGCATGTCGCGGACCTCGCGCCCGAGGGCATGGTCGGGCGCTACTCCAGTCTGTACGCCGCTGCCTCGGTCAGCGGGATGTTCCTCGCCCCGGCTCTGGGTGGCGTCGCGTATGAGCACGTGCCGCGGCTGCTGTTCCCGATCGCGGGCGGGCTCGCAGTCGCGGCGGGCGTCGTACTGGCGCTTACTCGTCAGGCAGCGGCGCGGGACGCCCTTCCCAGCGCGTCGACAGCACAACGGTCGTCCGGGTCCTGACCACGCCGTTCACACGGCGCAGGGAGCCGACCACGGCCTCCAGTTGGCTGACGTCCGCGACGCGGATCTTCACCACCAGCTCCTGGTCACCCGCCACGAACCAGCAGTCCTCGACCGCGGCGATCTCGCGGACCTGGTCGACGATGTCGTCGGTCTCCACGTCGTCACGCTGGAACAGGCCGATCAGGGCGCTGGTGCCGAGCCCGACCTCGCTCGGCGCCACGATCGCGCGGTAGCCGAGCAGTACGCCGCGCTCCTCGAGGCGCCGTACCCGCTCCTGGACGCTCGGACCGGACAGCCCGACCACCCGGCCGAGCTCGGCCCAGCTGGAGCGGCCGTTCAGCCGCAGGGCCTCGATCAGTTGCCGATCGATCACGTCCATATGGGGTGAACCTCCTGTTTGCCGCAGATTCGTAGGCATGTGACCTGATCTGCCTTCAATTCGTTTGTGTCGTCCGTCAGATTGTCGTACAATTTGAGGTGTCGGGCCGGTCCGCCCGATCTTTGCCTGACAACCAGTGAAGGAAACATGATCACCCCCGACGTCGCCCGTGCCCACATCGACGAGATGCACCGTGTCGCCGCGCAGTACCAGCGCGCAGCCGCCGTGCCGTCGCTCTGGCGCCGGCTGCTGACCCGTCACATCCGCCACAGCTGATCGACCCCTCGCGCGACCGGATGGCCAACCAGTGCCACCGGTCGCGCTCGTGTGTCCGGCCACGAGATAGGCTCTGTCCATGCTCAAGCTTGTCGTGCCGCAGCTCGCGGCCCTCGAGGAGGCCGCTGAGGCCGCCCACATCTCGCCGTGGTGGTACGGCGGGTTCGCGCTTTTCGTCCTGGTCCTGTTGCTGCTCGTCACGGTGATCATGGGCAAGGGCCGGCCGCACAGCTGATATGACTGCCGTCGAGCGGGTCCGCCGGCTGGGTGTGATGGGTGGGACGTTCGACCCGATCCATCACGGCCACCTGGTCGCCGCCAGCGAGGTCCAGGCGTACTTCGATCTGGACGAGGTCATCTTCGTCCCGACCGGCCAGCCCTGGCAGAAGCTCGACCGCGACGTCTCCGCCGCCGAGGACCGGTATCTGATGACGGTGATCGCCACCGCGTCGAACCCACGGTTCTCGGTCAGCCGGGTCGACATCGACCGGCCGGGACCGACGTACACGATCGACACCCTGCGCGACCTGTCGGCGCTCTACCCGGACGCCGAACTGTTCTTCATCACCGGTGCCGACGCGCTGGCCCAGATCCTCACCTGGCGCGACGTCGACGAGATGTTCAAACTCGCGCAGTTCGTCGGCTGTACGCGGCCGGGGACCGAGAGTCTCGAGCTGCCGCTGGACAAGCTGCCGATGGACCGGATCACCTTGCTGGAAGTCCCGGCGCTGGCGATCTCGTCCACCGAATGCCGGGCCCGGGTCGCCAAGGGCAACCCGACCTGGTACCTCGTCCCGGACGGCATCGTCCAGTACATCGCCAAGCGCGAGCTCTACATCAACCGTTAGACTCTGCAATTTTTCAAAGGACATTGAGATGCCAGCCAGCGAACGCGCCATCGAGCTGCTCACCGCGGCCGCCGAAGCGGCCCACGACAAGAAGGCCGAGAACGTCCTCGCCTTCGACGTCTCCGAGCAGCTCGCCATCACCGACGCCTTCCTGGTCGCCTCCGCCTCCAACGACCGGCAGGTGCGAGCCATCGTCGACGCCGTCGAGGAGAAGCTCCGAGCCGACTTCGACGCCAAGCCGGTACGCCGCGAGGGCGCCCGCGAAGGCCGCTGGGTGCTGCTCGACTACCTGGAGATCGTGATCCACGTCCAGCACGACGAGGAGCGCAGCTTCTACTCCCTCGAGCGGCTGTGGCGCGACTGCCCCGTGATCAAGCTCCCGTCCGCCGTACCGGGCTCGGATCCGGCCTCAGACTCGGCCTCGGGCTCGGCTTCGGGCTCGGCTTCGGGCTCGGCCGAATGACGGCTGGACGACTGATCGTCTGGCGGCACGGCCGGACCGAGTGGAACCTGCAGGACAAGATGCAGGGCCAGGCCGACATCCCCCTCGACGAGGTGGGCATCGGCCAGGCCCGCGCCGCCGCCGCCCGGCTGGCCGCCCTGGCCCCCACCCGCCTGTTCTCCAGCGACCTCCAGCGCGCCGCCGCCACCGCCGGCGAGCTCGCCCTCCTGACCGGCCTGAAGATCGAGTACGACGAGGCCCTCCGCGAAATCAACGTCGACGACTGGGCCGGCCTCACCCAGGCCGAGTTCCGCGCCCAGTTCCCCGAAGCCGCCGCCCGCATCAAGGCCAACGAGCCCCAACGCCGCGGCACCGCCGGCGAAACCGTCGACGAGGTAGCCACCCGCTTCGCCGCCGCCCTGCACCGCATCTCCACCCAAGGCACCGCCGAAGACACCATCGTCATCGCCACCCACGGCATGGCCGCCCGCGTAGGCATCTGCCACTTCCTAGGCATCCCCACCGCCCACTTCCCAGCCTTCGGCGGCCTCTCCAACTGCAACTGGGTCTCCCTCCTCCCCAACCGCACCTCCGGCTGGCGCATCGAAGAGTGGAACGCCGGCTCCCTCCCCGAACCAGTAATGTCCGACGACCCCCAACGCTGAAGACCCGCCCCCGCGGCGACAGCCTGGTCGCCTCCGGCGACGGCCCCGACCGGCTTGGGGAGTGCCGGCCCGGCCCCCCGAGCCAGTCCGGCGCGGAGGTCGGTTAGTTCAGTTTGGGGTGGCGCCAAGAGCTGTCGTGTACGGCGGAGTTGGGGAGCGTTACCCCACCTAAAGCACCGGGTAGGACTCCCCAACCCTCCCGGCGACGGTGCGCGACGCTTCCCCCCCAACTCGATGGATATCCCCTCGGCTGGCCCTCCGCGCTGTGGCGGTCACGCGGAAAATGAGGGGATCTCCGCTCAGATTGCTGGTTCTCCCCTCGTTATTTGAGCGGAGAACCAGCACATTGAACGGATATCCGGTTCTCCTGCCCGATGTGCGGGTGATTCGCCATCACGCCCGCCACAACGTCCGACGATCCGGAGACCAGGCGTGCGGTTCCTTCGGAGGTTGTGGGTACGGCGCTTTGCTGGCTCGCGTGCAGGTGAGCCGGGTGTACTGCGGTCAGGTAGTGGGGACCTGGGACATCTGGTCGGGTGTCCGGGGTCCCCAGTAGGTGTACGAGGTTCAGCCCGTGCGGCCCCGAACCACCTTGAGCGCCCATCAGTCGTGCCTCGCCTGTGGGCTCGACTGGATGGTGCTCAAGGTGATCGCGATGAGTCACCGACAGGCGGCTTCGGTTGCTCTCGGAGAGGTGTGGCCCGTGGCGGGAGGTTGGGGCACCTGACTGCCCGGACTGGCTCAACATGCGCCCCACATTCCAGGCTTCGCGGTGGAATGGGCGAGGGTGACCGCTTCCGTAGCAGCACTCCGTTGATCACCGCCTCACGCCGCGTGATCCAACTCCTGCCGCCTCCGCGAACAGCTGGCTCGCCGGGGACCGCCGTACGGCATCAACTCTCGTGCCGGCAACGCAAGCTCGACACCCTTGGAGAGCGTGTCATCTACCTCACCGCCACTGCTCCGGTATCCGATTTTTCTTCTCCGCCCCCCATCCGCTAAACTTCCGGAGTCGCAAGGAACTACACCGCGGGGCTTTGGCGCAGTTGGTAGCGCGCTTCCATGGCATGGAAGAGGTCAGGGGTTCGAATCCCCTAAGCTCCACAAGGAAAATGAATGGCTGGTCATCTCAGGGTGACCGGCCATTTGCTTGTTCTGCGGCAGATCCCTCAGTGGCTCCCGGGCATGAGGGCCTGGGGAGCAGCGATCGGTGAATTCGCTAGCCGCGACGGCACAATCACCCGCACGGGAATCGAGCTGCTCGACGACGAGGTACACGTCTCCCGCACTGACCCGATGCTTGCCGAGATCGCTGATGTGGGCCTGTACGACGCAGCTGATAAACGCCGAGGGGCTTTCCGGGCCGAGGTCTTCACGTTTCGCGACATCTTCGCTACCGTGAATTTGGGAGCGCTCCCAGGCAATCGATCCAGCTGTGGAGCGTCCCTTCTCCGCCCAGCGGCCCTGTCTGCCTGTGAACGCTCCCGAAAGACACGGCGGCGGGCCTACCGTCACCTGCATCGAGGAGTGCTATGTCGAGAAGAGTCGCAAAGCGCCGCACCACGCTCGCCGTACTGGCTGCCGTGGGGCTTGTCGCGTGCCCTGTCCTGACGGCATCGGTGGGGACGGCGTGGGCGGGTGACGCGAGTGCGGCGGCCGCGTTCGCATGTCGGGTCGACTACACGACCAACGACTGGGGCAGTGGGTTCGGCGCCGAGGTGGCAGTCACCAACCTCGGTTCGTCGGCGGTCAAGGGTTGGACGCTGACCTATACCTACACCGGCAATCAGACCCTTCAACACGGCTGGAACGGCAACTGGTCCCAGTCGGGCAACAAGGTCACCGTCACCAACGCCAGCTGGAACGGAACCATCCCGGCGGGTGGCCTTGTCAAGGCGGGGGCGAACTTCTCCTACAGCGGCAGCAATCTCAAGCCAACGGACTTCGCCGTCAACGGCGCCGCGTGTACCGGCACCGTTCCGCCGGTCGACGGTCCCGCACCGGCGCTGCGCGTGTCCGGCAACAAGATCGTCACCGCGAACGAAACGCCGTACCGGCTGCTCGGGGTGAGTCGCTCCAGTGGAGAGTTCGCCTGCGTACAAGGCAAGGGCATGTGGGACGGCGGTCCGGTGGACCAGGCGTCGGTGGACGCGATGAAGACCTGGAACATCCATGCGGTGCGGGTCCCGTTGAACGAGGAGTGCTGGCTGGGCGTCAACGGCTCACCCGGCGGCGCTACCTACCAGCAGGCCGTCAAGGACTACGTGGACCTGCTGGTGAAGAACGGCATCAACGTGATCCTCGACCTGCACTGGACGTGGGGCGCCTACGCGAACGGGCCGGAGTGGCACTGCAAGGACGAGCATGCGGTGTGCCAGAAACCGATGCCGGACGCCCGATATGCCCCGCAGTTCTGGACCGGCGTCGCCACCGCGTTCAAGGGCAACAACGCCGCCGTCTTCGACCTGTTCAACGAGCCGTACCCGGAGATCGCCAGCGACTGGAACAAGACCCTCGGCTGGCAGTGCTGGCGGGATGGGGGCACCTGCACTGGTCTGTCGTACGAAACCGCCGGCATGCAGGACCTGGTCGACGCGGTGCGAGCCACCGGAGCGACCAACATGCTCATGCTCGGCGGTCTGGAGTGGGCCAACGACATGCGGGAGTGGCTGGCCCACAAGCCGGTCGACCCGCTGAACAACATTGCGGCGTCCTGGCACGCCTACAGCTTCAACGCCTGCGCCACCGAATCCTGCTGGGACAGCCAGATCGCTCCACTCGCACAGCAGGTCCCGGTCGTCATCGGTGAGTTCGGCCAGGACAACTGCGGCTTCGACTACATGCAGCGGTTGGTGGACTGGGCCGACGCGCACGACATGGGTTACCTCGCGTGGACCTGGAACCCGTGGGGGTGCAGCACGGGTGCCGTGCTGATCAAGGACTGGAACGGCACACCCGAGCCCGGCGTCGGCGAGGGCTTCAAGGCCCATCTGCTCAGCCAAGAACCCTACGACAGTGTCCGATGATTGCTCCCGAGCGCCAAGGTAGGAGGGATGACGGGCCCGCCGTGGCTTTGGGCTACGGACGCCGATCGTCCGGAATCGGGCGTACGTTGGCGGCATGAGTGACTTCACGATCAAGGCGCTCACGCCGGAGACGTTCGCGGACTTCGCTGCGCTTGTTGAGCGGAACAAGGGGATGTTCGCCAGTTGCTGGTGTACGCATTTCCATCCTGACTGTGCGGAGAAGGGTCAGACCGCTGAGGGGAACCGGGCGCTCAAGCAACGGCTGGTGGCCGACGGGATCGCGCACGCGGCGCTGGTCTACGACGGCGACCGGGCTGTCGCCTGGGCGGAGTTCGGATCACCCGAGGAGCTGCCCAACATCCAGCACCGCAAGGAATACGTCGCCACTGCCGAGCGACTGCCCGACTACCGGGTCACCTGCATCCTGGTCGAGCGCGGCCTTCGCGGTCGCGGTCTCGCGGCGGTGGCGCTGCGCGGAGCGGTCGAGTTGATCGCGCAGGCCGGCGGCGGCCTGGTCGAGGGCTACCCGCACGACACTGGCGGGGTGCGGAAGAAGAACTCCTCGTTCCTCTACAACGGAACCCGCACGATGTACGAGCGCGAGGGCTTCACCTACGACCGCCCCAAGGGCCTGGGCAACTGCGTGATGGTCCGCGAGGTCGCCCCAGGCAGGCGCGAAGTGAGGACGCGTTGATGGCGCAGTACGGCGTGGCGCGGATGACGGCACGGGAGTCCTGACCGTGGGCTCGTGGCAGGCTGTGCGCCATGACTGCATCGAGGCGATCGAAGCCGTTGACACCGGTTGGGAGGGTGCTCATCTGGTTCATGATCGTATTCCTTGCCCTCGTGGGCCTTCTCGTCGGCGGCTTCGCGATCAATGCCGGCCTGGATGGCCGGTCTGCCCTGGCGAATGGTCCGTTCGGCACGTTCGCCCCAACCGACCGCGGCTGCGGCAAGTACGACTGCACCTGGATCGGTGATTTCGTGAGCCACGACGGCACAATCACCCGCACAGGCACCAAGTTGCTCGATGGGGTGGACGTCTCCCGCACTGAGCCGATGCCCGCCGAGATCGCCGATGTGGGCCTGCGTGACGACGCCGGCGGATCCGTTGCCTACACCAAAGACCACAGCTGGGGAACGTCGCTCGTCGGCGGCGTGCTTTTCCTGGTGCTGGCCGGCCTGACGATGCCGGTGTTGCTGATCCGCATGGTCAGACGTCACCAGCGGCAAACACAGCCCAGGGATTCGAATCTCTATTCATGACCTGAGTCTTGGTTTAGGTGGGTGGTGAGGAAGCGGATCTGGTCGGCGACTATCTGGTCGACGGCGGGTGGGTGGTAGACGGTGAAGTGGTCGGCGTCGTAGTGCTTGAGTTCGGCCCGGGGTGCCTTGGCGGCGACGCGTTCGACGATGGTGGGTGCGATGAGGTTCTCTCGGTCGCAGGCGCAGATCAGTAGCGGGCACTGCACTTTGGATGCTTTGGCGGCGGCGTTGTAGAAGAGCATGTCGAGTCCGGAGGCGGCAGTGATGCGGTTGTCGAAGACAGCCCCGGGTGGGGTGACCGACAGCCAGCCTTCGAGTGCACCGGGCTGATTGACGAAGGCTTGCTCGCCGGGGCGGGCGACCAGCGGGACGTAAAGGCGTGGCAGGCCGAGAAGGGCCCGGACCATGTCGGAGAGGATCGGCGGGGTCATGCGCGCCAGATGTCTGACGCCCGCGCGGGAGACAACGCCCCGGCCGCTCAACACAGGGCACTGGATCACCGCGGCAGCCAGGTCGGGATGGCGGGCGGCCGCGGTGAGTGCGTGGCTGGCACCGAACGACGTGCCCCAGATCGCGATGCGGGCGGGGTCGATGTCGGGCCGCGAGCGGGCGAAGGCGAGGGCGGCGTCCACGTCGGCGGCGTAGCGGCGCTGGCTCACGAGCTGACGGGGCTGGCCGCCGGACTCGCCGAGGTGGCGGAAGTCGAACGCCACCACGGCGATCCCGGCCTCGGAGAACCACCGCTCGTACTGGGCGAGCATCATCTCGTGGGTGGCGCCGCCGCCGTGAACGAGGACGACGGCCGGGTGCGGGCCGGCGCCGACGGGCAGGGTCACCCAGGCGGCGCAGTGGTCGCGGCCGGAGGGGAAGGTGGTCTGGATGGTCATGACGCCTCGATTAGGTACGTTGTATGTGAACGATTGCCAGTTGATCACGTACCTTGTACTTAATCAAGGAGAGGCATGCCTGCTCCCAGAAAGTTCACCCGCGAGCAGCTGCGAACGGTCGCCCTGGCGATGGTCGACGAGGAAGGCCTCGCAGCGCTGACCATGCGCAGTCTCGCGTCCGCACTCGGCACCGGCGCGATGACGATCTACAACTACGTCGACGGCCGCGAAGGACTCGAACAGTTGGTCACCGAAGCGGTCATGGCCGAGGCACGCTGGGACGACCCGGCCGGAGACTGGACCGAGGCAGTGGCCGCCGTCGCCGTCGGTATGTGGCGGGCTGTCCGCGCCCATCCCCAGGCAATCCCGCTGATCCTCACCCGCCGGAGTCTGGACCCGGCGACCCTCCTCGCCGCCGAAGCCCTCCTGGACGCACTTGCCCGCGGTGGCAGATCAGGCGCCGACTTGCTGATCGCCTTCCGGGTGGTCACCGGTTTCGTCTCCGGTTTCAGCCAATCGGAGCTGGCCAGCCCGCTCGCGCCTGATCACGGCGACGACTCGTCGACGGCGACCGATCACATCCGATCCCTGCCCGCCGATCGGTTCCCACGCCTGATCGCGATCGCTGAAGCCGCCACCGGCAGCGATCCTGAGACCGAGTTCCGCGCCGGTCTGAGCATCATCCTCACCGGACTTCACTCCACACCCAAGGTTGGTTGATCAGGTGTTTCTGTTGCAGATGTCGGGGGTTCCGGGGGCGGGGAAGACGACGTTGGCGAAGGAGCTTGCTCGGGTGGTTGGTGCGGTTCGGCTTGATCATGATGTGGTGAAGAGCGGGCTGCTGGAGGCCGGGATCACCGTGGAGCAGAGCGGGCGGGCGTCGTACGAGGTGCTTTATGCGTTGGCTCGGGATGCTCTTGGTGGTGGCAGTTGCGTGATCATCGACAGTCCTTGCTTCTGGCCCAGAATTCTTGCGGAGGGTCAGGCGATGGCGAAGGAACACGGGGCGGCGTACAAGTACATCGAATGCAAGACGGCTGACTTGTCGCTCGTCGACTCCAGGCTCCGTACGAGGAAGCGTCTACGCAGTCAGCGGCTGAGTATCGACACCCCGCCGGTTGATCACCAGTCGACGCCGGGCGAGGCTGAGAGGTTCGCGCGGTGGGCGGACGGCATGCAGCGGCCAGACTCTGACTACCTTGTCGTGGACACCGCCACTCCAGTCTCGGAGTATCTGCCCACAGCACTGGCCTACCTCGCGCGCCGATGAGGATCCTGTACGTCGTCTGTGGCGCGCCGCCCTTCCGTGGCTCGAGGGGGAGCTGGGTGTTCGATCAGCTCAGGGGGTTTTGAGGCAGCCTCCGATGAAGTAGATGAGCGCGAAGGTGATGTCGCCGCCGTCGGGGTGCTTGATGACGCTGGCGCCGTCGCGGGTGAGGGCGTAGGCCTTGTCTCTGAGGCCGGTGGCGTAGTCCTGCCAGGCCATGGCGGCGGAGGAGCGGCCTTTGGCGGTGGAGGTGATCGCGTTGAGGAGGATGCCTGTGGTCATGTCGGCGGGGTTGTGGATCTGATCGGTGTAGGAGAGTGCGACCGCGCCGGTGTCGAGTTTGGCTTCGACGACCTTTCGCTCGTTCTCTGGCATGTAGTACCGCCAGGCGAGTTCGCAGGCTGTTTCCTGGAGGACGTCCTTGCCGAAGTCCCAAAGATCGTTCCTGGCGTCTTCGGACAGCACTTCGCGTCGGGTGTAGTTGATGAGGGCTGCGATCTCCTGGGCGGCAGCCGTGCGTTTCGCTGCCATGGAAGTCGCGACCGGGGTGATCTTGTCGTAGAACGTGATCTGCTTCCGGAGCCGGGCTGCGGCGGCGTTGATCTCGGTTTGGAGCTCTGGCGGCACCTTTTTGATCTGCTCGGGTGTCGGCAGCTCGTTGATCGTCTGGGTCAGTGACTTGTTCTGGTTCCGGAAGACGTCGTCGCCGCCCTTGAAGGTGCCTTTGAGCGGATCGTCCAGTTGGCCGGCCTTGCCGATCCAGCCCTTCACGACGGTCACCTCGGCTGCGTTGGGCTTGACGCACGCCTGCAGCGGCAGCACGACCAGTACGACGGCAACCACCAGCGAAAACCCCATGGCCCCCACCTCTCCCCTTGTCCGGAGAGTGATCCTCGGTGCCGCTTGCCGTCCAGATCTGGGGGGTGTCCGGGGCAGATTGTTACGTTGCGCTACATCCGGGCTCTCAGTACGTCGAACTCGCAGCCGGGGGTGTTGGGGTCGAAGCCGTGTTCGAGGAGCCAGCGGGCGGCGGAGAGACTGCGGAGGGACCACCAGGCGCGGATAACTTCGTGGTCCACGTCTTGGCCGTACCCGGCGAGGAGGTGGGGGAGGCGGTCTTCGTGGCCGAGGGTGAGGGTGGCCAGGTCCCAGAGCGGGTCGTCCTGGCCGGCTTCGGACCAGTCGATGATGGCGGTGAGGGCCTCGTTCTCGGTGAAGACGTGGGTGATCTGCAGGTCGCCGTGGGTGAAGGCCGGGGTGTACGGGCGGAGGGCGGTTTCGGCGATCTCGCGATTGCGGATGACCAGGGCTTCGGGCAGTACGGCGTTCGTGATCAGCCACTCGCATTCGGTATCGAGGCGGGTTCTGACGTCGTCAACACGGCGGCCGGGCCACGGCGGAAGCGGGGCCTCGTGGAGCTGGCGGATCGCGGCGCCCGCGGCAGCCCAGGCGGCCGGCGAGGCGGGGGAGGGTTTGCCGAGGACACCGAGCGCGGTACCGGGGACGGCGGCCAGGGCGAGCGCGGGTGGGTTGTGCCAGAGGATCCTCGGAGTCGGGACCGGAGCCAAGGCCATCGCTTCAACCTCGACCTCCAGGTTGGCCTGGTTGGAGTCGACCTTCAGGAAAATGTCACCGACTCGGAGGGTCGCGCGCTCGCTGTGCGCAACGACGATCTGCACCTCATCCACACCAGCGAGTATCGCGGGAACGACTACCCCAGCGCAGCGCATTTTCCTCCGACCGACAGGACGTATACCTCCACTGCGCTCCCGCGAGAGCGGTGCCGAGCGTGCGTTCCGCGTGCAGCACCCATATACGTCCTGTCCGTAGGAGGGCCTGGCGTCGGGAAGGACACGTAGTAGTCGGCGACGGCTTCCATGCGCAGGCTCAGGAGCTCCACCGATGGGGCCGGCGCAGACACCACTACGTGTCCTTACCGACGCTCGGGGCGAAGTTCCGACCGACAGCGGATGAGCGAGACAGGTCACTAGGGTGTCGGATTGGGTGGTTGTGGTTCGTTGCAGGGGTGAGTGGTGGCCGGGCGGCTGCCGGAATGGGAGTGCTGAGATGCCGAAGTACTTGATCTCGTTCGAGAAGGGCGCGATGGACCACATCCCCGCGGAGGACTTTCCGCAGGTGGGGAAGGATGCGCATGCGGTGTGCCGGGAGGCCAAGGATGCCGGGGTGCTGATCTTCACCGGAGGGATCAGCTACGACACCGAGGACCCGCTGCTCGCCGCGAATCCCGCGGTGGTGGGGACCGACGGGCTGATCACCGACGGCCCTTATCCGGAGAGCAAGGAACTCATCGGCGGCGTCTTCGTGGTTGACGTACCGACTCGCGAGGAGGCCCTGCAGTGGGCCGCCAAGGTCGCGGCGGCCTGCCGTTGCGCGCAGGACGTCCGCATGTTCATGGACGACCCTGAGGCGGTCTGACGTACCGACCTGGCACCCTGTCGGTATGGCGAAACCTCGGATCTACGCGACGAGCTTTGCGAGTGTCTACCCCTTGTACGTCGCCAAGGCGGAGCGCAAGGGGCGGACCAAGGCGGAGGTGGACGAGGTCATCTGCTGGCTGACGGGGTACAGCTCGGACGAGCTGGCGGCGCAGCTGCAGAAGGAGGTCGACTTCGAGACCTTCATCGCGGAGGCGCCGCGGCCCAACCCCGACCGCGCCCTGGTCAAGGGCGTGGTCTGCGGGGTCCGGGTGGAGGAGATCGAGGAGCCGACGATGCGAGAGATCCGGTACCTCGACAAGCTCGTCGACGAGCTCGCCCGCGGCAAGGCGATGGCCAAGATCCTCCGCACTGCCTAGTTAAGTTCTGCCGCGTCAATACCTTCCGCGCGATTTCTTCCGGGGGATAAGACCCTGGGAGCCGTCCGCCCGCAGATCTAGCGTTCGAACTATGAGAATCCTTGCGGCAGTGATGGCAACAATCGGTACGGCGGGAACCGCGATCGCAGCCCCCGCACCCCAACTGACAAAGAACACCGCCGCGATCCATGCAGCCGGTGTCACCGGAGTGCAGGCCCGAGCGGTCGGCGTAAAAACCGAAGTCGCGACCGCCGGAGTGGCGAGCCTCCAAACCAGCCGTCCGGTCCCGTCCAACGGATACTTCCGAATCGCGAGCACTGGCAAGACATTCAAGGCAGTCGTCGTCCTGCAGCTGGTCGGGGACGGACGCCTGTCGCTGGACGACACGGTCGACCGATGGTTGCCCGGGCTGATCCGGGCCAACGGCAACGACGGCCGCCGGATCACCATCCGCCAGCTCCTCCAGCACACGCACGGCCTCCGCGACGACTTCCCCGACTTCGCCACCGAGGCGGACTTCTACCGCCACCGCTTCGACCGCTACACCTCGGCCGACCTGGTCGCCCGCACCTTGCAACACAAACCATGGCCCGGCACGGAATGGCGTTACTCCAACATCGGCTACGTCCTGCTCGGCATGATCATCAAAAAGGCGACCGGCCACAGCTGGTACGACGAACTCCAGCAGCGCGTGATCCGCCCGCTCGGCCTGCACCACACGCGACCAGACCACAGCCCGACGCTGCCGCATCCGCACGCCCGGTCGTATCAGCCATTCGAGAGACTGGTCGACGTCACCGAACAAGTCCTCAACGACCAAGATGGCTCGCTCGTGTCGACGACCGCGGACCTCAACACGTTCTTCCGGGCCCTGTTCGACGGCCGGCTCCTCAAGCCCGCTCAGCTGACCGAGATGACCACCAACCTCCGCGACCTGGATCCTCAGATCGCAGAGCTCATGCCCGACAGCCAGTACGGTCTCGGCATCTTCAAGCGACCGCTGCCGTGTGGCGGTGAGTACTGGGGGCACGGTGGTGGCGACGGTGGCTTCATCACGGAGACCGGTGTCACGACTGACGGACGCCGCAGCGCGGTCGTCTCGATGTCGAGCGTCCTCGGCCGCGAGTGGGCCGACGCCCTCCGCCAGCAGCACCTCGCCGACCAGCTGATCGGCAACGCGCTCTGCGATGCCAGCAGCTGAGATCGGGAGCCAGCAGCACGCCAGGGCCCTACAAGCCGCCGATGTGAAGGTCTCCCTGTGACTCAAGGACAGGGAGATCTCATGTACGACGTAGCGATAGCCGGTGCCGGACCGGTCGGGCTGTACCTGGCGTGTGAACTCGGCCTCCGCGGAATGTCAGTGGTGGTACTCGAGCGCGAGCCCGAGGCAGGGTCGGTCTGGCGCGCGGCGCCGCTGGGCATGCGCGGATTGATGGCGGCGTCGCTGGCCGGCTTCTACCGACGCGGGATGCTGGGGGAGCTGCTCGGCGTCGACGAACTCGTAGACCAGCCCGCAACCCTGCAAGGCGTTGGCCACTTCGCAGGCATCATGATCGACCCGGCCAAGATCGACGTCACGACAATGCCGTACCGGCTCCCGACCCCGGCACCCGAAGCCATGATGACGGACCTAGCCCACGTCGAGCAGGTCCTCGAGGACCGCGCGATCAAGTACGGCGTGGAGGTCCGTCGCGGCCAGGCCGTCACCGACCTCACCCAGTACGACGACCATGTCACCGTCCGGACCGGCAATGACGACTACGCCGCGCGCTGGGTCGTCGGTGCCGATGGCGGCCGCAGCACGGTCCGGAAGCTGGCCGGGTTCGAGTTCGTCGGAACCGAACCGCTCTTCACCGGCTACACCTTCCAGGCCGACTTCGACGATCCAGGGAAGCTCAATCCCGGCTTCAACCCCACTCCGAACGGCCTGTACGTGATGATGTCGCAGAAACCCGGCCACATCGGGATGATGGATTTCGACGGCGGTGCCTACGACCGAACGCAGGAGCTGACGAAGGACCACCTGCAGGAGGTACTGCGCCGGGTGTCGGGGACCGATGTGACGCTCACCGAGGTCCGGATGGCGTCGACGTACACGGACCGCGCGATGCAGACGACGACGTACCGGAAGGGTCGTGTTCTGCTGGCCGGCGATGCCGCCCACATCCACTCACCGTTGGGCGGGCAAGGGCTCAACAGCGGGCTCGGTGACGCGATGAACCTGGGCTGGAAGCTTGCCGCGACCATCCAGGGCGACGCCGCAGACGGTCTGCTCGACACCTACACCACCGAGCGCCACCCGATCGGCGAGTGGGTCCTCGACTGGACCCGCGCGCAGGTGACGGTCCTGAAGCCCGGTCCGCATGGCCAGGCCATGCAAGGGGTGATGCGCGATCTGCTCGACACCCCCGACGGCGCCAAGTACATCTACAGCAAGATCTCCGGCATGGTGAACCGCTATGACCTCGGCAGCGAAGGCAGCGACCACCCCTTGGTCGGCCGGATCGCACCCGAGTTCCGCCTCGAAGACGGCACCCGCCTCGCCGACCTGATGCAGGACGGACACGGCGTACTTCTCGACTTCACCGGCGAACTCGCAGGCCTCGAGCTGAACAGCAACTTCCGGTACGCCGCCGGCCGGGCGACCGACGATCTCGGACTGGCCGCCGCACTGGTCCGGCCGGATGGCGTGGTCGCGTGCGCCGGGGATGCCGATCGGGACGCGTTCGAGCAGGCCGCGAAGCGGTGGTTCGCATGATCACGCTCAAGCCGGGCAGCACCGTGATGTTCACCGGCGACTCGGTCACCGACTCCAACCGTCTCGAAGATCCGGACGGCCTCGGCACGGGCTATCCGCTGCGCGTCGCGGGGGAGTGGGGACTGCGGCACCCGGACCGCCCGGTGACCTGGCTGAACACCGGCTGGCGCGGCGACAAGGTGATGGACCTCGAGGCTCGCTGGCAGGACGACGTACTGGCCGCTGAGCCCGATGTCGTATCGATCATGATCGGAGGCAATGACGCCGCCTGGTGGTCGTTCGATCCCGAGAACGGTCGAGTGATCCCGGCCGCGGAGTACCGCGCGGGCTATGAGCGACTGCTGACCCCACTCGCCGAGGCCGGCACGCAGTTGATCCTGATCGAATCGTTCATGCTGCCGGTCCGCGGCACGCTCGAGCACGGGGACCTGCGGATCGACGAGACGCTCCGCAAGCAGTGGCGTGCAGACCTGGATCCGAAGATCGAGGTCGTCAACGACCTGGCCCGCCAGTACGGCGCTGAGCTGCTGCCCGCCGATCGGATCTTCACCGAGCTCTGCGCAGTCGCCGAGCCCGAGCACTGGGCCGAGGACGGCGTCCATCCCACTCCGGCAGGTCACGCTGCCCTGGCTGAAGCCTGGCTCCAATTGGTGGACTGAAGAGCAGTGTCAGCGCCGTGTCAGGGCGGTGTCTGACCACCCGTCGATGCTCAATGCATGAGAGAAACGGCGATTGCAGTCTCGGGACTGCGCAAGGCATTCAAGGACAAGATCGTCCTGGACGGCATCGACCTGGACGTTCCCGCGGGCACGGTCTTCTCGCTGCTCGGCCCGAACGGCGCCGGCAAGACGACGACGGTCCGCTAGCCGAACAGACTCCCTACGTGACATCGTTGAGTCTCTGGGGAGGTTGTTATGGGTAAGGCTAAGAGCACTCGTCTCGTTTTGGGTTTTTCGCCGTGGGACGACAAGGTTTCTTTGATGCTCGG
>NZ_SMKA01000309.1 GCF_004348455.1 Kribbella albertanoniae | reverse complement strand
CCGCACACCCCCGTCCCCGGCCTGAGCAATCCAGGCCCCCTACAGGCGAACAGAGCCAACATCCAGCCGCAGATCGACTACTACCTGTACGGCGGCATCGCAGCCACCGAACAAGTACTCCCCACCATGATCGAACGCGACAGCGGCACCATCCTCTACACCACCGGTGGCACTTCGAAGGACCCGCTGGCCGGACCCGCCGAGTTCACCACAACCACCATCGGCAGCGGCGCACTACGCAGCTACGCGCTGAAGCTGCACCAGGCAACCGCCGACACCGGCGTCTACGTCGCGCACATCCCGATCTTCGCCTGGATCGGCAGCGGCGGACCCGAGACCCAGCCCGACACCATCGCCCAGCACTACTGGACCACCCACACCAAACGCGACGGAGCCGAACACCCCTACGTCGCCCTGTAAACAGGACACTCGACCAGGCTGCAGCTGACCGACCACCGCGCCGGTCCGCCGTGCGGTCAATCGAGTGGAACGCCGGTGCGGCTTTCCAGAGTCTTGATGAGCTGGGCCCGGAAGTCTTCGTCTTGGCATGCCGGGTGTGGTGCTTGCGTCTGCCGGTGATGCCAGTAGCCGCCGCTGCTCGGGTTCACGCCGTCGTGGGTGGCGAGCCACACCTGGGTTTCGTGCCCAGCGGTCAGGTCGTCCGGTGCACCGGCGCCACCCATCCGGGTCGGGACCCAACCCGGATCGACCGCATGGCTGGAGGTTCCTGGCCAACGCGATGCGAGCGCCAGCGCGAGGGTGGTGATCCACAGTTTGCTGTCGGAGTACGAACCGGTGCCTTGCGACAACCGCCGCAGGTCCGTGGAGCCGCCCCGGTGCATGGAACTACTGAGATAGATCAATCTGGCGGGCTTGTCCATCAACGCCGTCAACAGGTACGGCGCGAGCACGTTGACGGTGATGACCTCCGGAGAGCTCATAACGCCGGCGTTGTGGATGACAGAGTCGAAGTGACCGAAGGCGGAGACCTGCCGAGCAACGTCGTGGATTTCGACGACCCGGGCGAGATCGCCGATGACCACGCCCTTCCACCGGCCAGGTTCGCTGAGCCGCGACTCGTTGCGGACATGAACGACCACGTCATGCCCCGCGTCGGACAACGCATGCGCAGTGTTGTACCCGAGCCCGCTGGCCGCTCCGGTCACCATGACCAGCGCCATCTCAGACCGCCTCGATCTCGGAGGCCTTCGAAGCGGCCCAGGATGCAAGCAACTGCAGGCTTTCTTCGGACGGTGAGCCGGGTTCGGCCGTGTAGACAGTGAGGGTGAGACCGGATGCCGACGTCATGGCCAGGGCCTCCCAGCTCAGCGTGAGCTCGCCGACGACCGGGTGATGAAAGCGTTTGGTGCCGGTACCGTGACGCGTGACGTTGTGGGCGCCCCAGCGAGTTCGGAAGTCATCGCAGCGCGTCGAGAGTTCCCCCACCAGGTCATGAAGGTCCTTGTCGTGCGGGTTCCGGCCGGCCTCCGAGCGCAGCAGGTCCACGGTCAGGTCGGCGACATGGTCCCAGTCCGGATAGAAGTGGCGGGCCGCTGGGTCGAGGAACTGGAAGCGGGCCATGTTCGGCGGCTTCGTCGTACAGGACCTGTAGAGGTCGCTGTAGAACGCGCGGGCGAGCGGGTTGGCGGCAAGCACGTCCAGCCGGCCGTTGGCGACCCACGCCGGACCGGCGGTGACCGCATCCAGGGTCCATTGGAGGCTCGGGTGCAGGGTCCACTGCTTGCTGGAGCGCGTCCGCGGCCGGGCGAGCGTGTCAGAACCCTCCGCGGCCTGGGCCAGGTGGAGCAGGTGAGCACGCTCGGCCTCGTCAAGCCGAAGCGCCCGAGCGACCGCTTCCAGCACCGCGGGTGAGACGCCGGACAGGTTGCCGCGCTCCAGCTTGGCGTAGTACTCGACGCTGACATCGGCGAGCGCCGCGACCTCGCTGCGGCGCAGTCCCGGCACCCTGCGCCTGCTGCCCACGGGCAGCCCGGCCTGCTCCGGGGTGAGCCTGGCTCGCCGCGAGACGAGGAACTCGCGGACTTCGTCACGGTTGTCCACACCTCGACCGTACTTCAGCCGCCGAGCCGTAGCGATGTACTGCCAGTACACCCTTCACCAGTGACTCGCTGCGCGTCCGGCCGGCCGGTTAGCTCGGTGACGCGGGACTTCCTGATCGTCCCGCGACCTCATCAGTGAAGGAGCAGAACAACCATGCGCGGTGTCATGATGCACGCTCCCGGCGACTTCCGGGTGGAGGAACGCGCGGACCCGGCGATCCTCAAGCCGACCGATGCCGTCATCCGGCTGACGGCCACCTGTGTCTGCGGTTCGGACCTCTGGCCGTACCGCGGAGCCGAGCCCATCGACGGCCCAGCGCCGATCGGCCACGAGTACGTCGGGATCGTGGAGGAGGTCGGCAGCGACGTCAAAGCGGTCAAGCCCGGCCAGTTCGTGGTCGGCGGGTTCTCCGCCTCGGACAACACCTGCGAGATCTGCCGCGCGGGCTATCAGACCTCCTGCGTCCAGCGGGAGTGGATGAACTCGATGGGCGCCCAAGCCGAACGGCTGCGCGTCCCGCTGGCCGACGGCACACTGGTCGCCACGCCAGGCATGCCGGACGACGACCTGATTCCCAGCCTTCTGACGGCCTCCGACGTACTGGCCACCGGCTGGTTCGCCGCCGTGGCCGCTCAGGCCGGCCCCGGCAAGACGGTCGCCGTTGTCGGCGACGGCGCGGTCGGCCTGCTCGGAGTGCTGGCGGCCAGGCAACTCGGCGCCGAGCGCATCATCGCCATGAGCAGGCACGAATCCCGCCAGAAGCTTGCCCTCGACTTCGGCGCTACCGACATCGTCGCCGAGCGCGGCGACGATGGCATCGAGCGGATCAAGGAGCTGACCGGCGGCTTCGGCACCCATTCGGTCATCGAGGCGGTCGGCACCCAGGAGTCGATGCTGCAGGCGATCCGCTCCATCCGTCCCGGCGGCCACGTCGGGTACGTCGGCGTCGCCCACGACGTCACCTTGGACGGGCAAGAACTGTTCTTCTCCCACGCCCACCTCCACGGCGGCCCCGCCCCGGTACGGCGGTTCCTCCCCCAGCTGATCGACCTGATCTGGAACCGGCGGATCGCCCCAGGCCGGGTCTTCGACCTCACCCTTCCACTCGACCAGGCCCCCGAGGCCTACCGCGCCATGGATACCCGGCAAGCCATCAAGGCCCTACTCCGTCCCTGAACAGGAGCACCCGCACATGAAGACAAAACTCAAGATCGCCCCACTCGCACTGGTGCTTGCCCTCCTGGTATCCACCACTCCCCCGCTCACCCAGCACAGCATGGCCGATCGCAGCACCGGCCCGCTCGTTGGCACATGGCGCATGACGTCGCTGGAGGTCGGCACCGAAGGAAATCTCCACCCCGTCCCGTACTCAGGCCAGGCGGTCTTCACCAAATCCGGCACCATGTCGGTCCAGGCCATGAACCCCGACCCCACCGCTCCGGACACGCCGTACACGCTGAACGGCTACGAAGCCTTCTACGGAACGATCACAGTCGACCAAGCGACCCGAACGTTCGTCGTAACCGTCGAGTCGTCGCTGGTACGCACTCTCATCGGCCAGCGCCTGACACGCGTCTTCGCAGTGAAGGGCGACAGGTTGGTCCTCACCCCGCCCGACCCGGCGGAAGGCTGGCGAGCCACCTACGAGCGCATCTGAACTCATCAGCTCCGCTTGGTGATTGTTGTCGCGCCGACCAGGTCAGTGCGAGCTCTCCTCGATCGCCGGTACGTCGCTCAGTACGGCGCCGATCGCCGTCGCCGCGTCCGGCCGAGAGATCTGTAGACGCCAATCCAGCCCGTGCGGCGTACCGAAGTCGATGTTGCCGTACAGCATGATCGGCAGCACGGGATTGTTGGCGAACCGTCGGTCGGGTCCACCTTTGACGTTCACGTACTGCCAGGTCCGGTCGACCTGCTGAGCGTCTTTCGGCCGGCTGCCGCGGCTCTCGATGAAGCGCTGCCGGTAGGCGTTCGCCCGGAGATAGCGATAACTGATGTCGGTGTAGCGCTTGTTGTCGAAAAGCAGAACGCGGTCAGGTAAGAAGTGAAGGCTCGATCCCCCCGCAGACACAGTGGGCACGGCAACGTTCGTGGCCAGGTGCCGCGGTCCGGCCAGACCGGCCACCGCGGTGATGCGATTGACCAGGCTGCTGGCGCCGGCGTTCGTCTTGTGCTGGTACGTCGTCTGCACGCGCCCCGACTGCACCTCGCGCCACAGCTGACTCGAGTCGGTGAGCCAGACCCAGCTCGACGTCAACGCCTCGAACCAGTACGCCCGCGCATCGCTGACGTCGTAGAAGAGGACGACCGTACGGCGTGCCTTGTCGCGAAGGATCAACCACCAGCACAACGGCGCCGCCAGCACCCAGATCACCACGCCGTACGGCAGGGTGAGGAGGCCGAGCACGCCAACGACGATCGTGATCGGCAGACCCCACGCATGCCTTGCGGCAGCAGCGTTCAACTGCTGGACGATATCGCCGCTTCCAGTCGGCGCGAGCGCCATCGCGGTCACACCGGTTACGTCTGCCATCTCCACCTGCGCCGGGTGCTGTGTGGGCGGGCCCGGCAAGGGCCTCGACTGTGCTGCCGTAGCGCGATAGCTCACTCGCTCGCCGGCTATCCGTACGTAGTTTCCGCGCGGCCCGGCGCCAACCCGGAATCCTGGTACTCCAACGCTGACGCCGAGTCCGGACGACCCGGCGCTGAATCGAAACGGTCCTGCTTTGATCGAACTCCGAAGATAGAACATGTCTCCGCGCTCAGACTTCGTTTGCTCGGCAGGTCGGGCAGAGCTTCGGTTTGCGACCGCGAACCCGCAGCCGCTCGAAGCGCGCCTCACACTGTCCGCAGACGAGGATCTCGAGAGCGATGCCGACGGCCGGAGCGACTGTCTGCTCCGTGTAGACGGGGACCGCGCCGGCTGATTTGACCTTCGCAGGCACCGGCGCCACGATCTTTTGCAGTGCACGAGCGCGCCGCTTCTGCAGATCCTCGACGGCATCCTCACGAGCCGGCGCCGCGCCGTACAAGGCGATGCCGCGCTCAGCCCACCGCAGGCACTCCTGCCAGTCCTTCTTCTTCTGCTGCCGGATCGCCATCTGACGATAGGTCTCGAGCAGCGGCACCTTGCTCCACTTCGCCATGAAGGCCTGGCAGATCGTGTCCATCTCGGCGTCATGCCGCTTGCAGACATCGTCGAACTCGTCCAACGCGGAGTCGTACAGATCGCGGCATCGATACAACCGCGACTCCAGTTCGGCGAACTGGAAGTGCCGGTCGATCGGGTCGGGATCGTTTGCCAGCAGGTCCTGCAGCATGGCAATCGCACGGCGGTCCCCGTCCGGCAGATCGTCGTACCAGGACAGGTCGTACGAGTCGTCCTCGGCATCCGTCAGCCAAGCCTCGCTGAACCCGGTCCGCATGGTCGTCTCGCCGAACACCGGCCGCCCGCGTGGTCCCGCAGGCGGCCGCATCACTCCGAAGTCACTCGGCCGATGCTCAAGCCAAACCCCGAGCCTGCCCGGCCCGTCGTCGTAGTGCCCGCCTCCGACAATCACGCCCGACAGCCCGATGTGCGCTCCATGGAGCCGCATGAGCTCATTCAGCCCCGCCACATACTGCCCCGCCGTCTGCCGATCCAGATACCCGACGAGGTGTCCTTGGATCACGACAGCAATCGCGTTGGGGTCGTACGTATTCTGCGGCTCAGGCACCAGCACCGCATCAACCGTGCAACGCACACTCTGTCCGACGCGAGCACCCGAGATACTCCAAAGAGCGTCTTGGTAGTGACTCTCCCCGACCACCTCAAGGTCGTCGTCACCACTCAGCATCCGAACCGGTGGTCTCCCGGCCGGCGCCACAGTCCCCCGACTTCCCCCTCGGCCACGTAGCCGATCCATCCACCCCATCGTGATTCCCCCTCGCCTTGCCGACCACATCGTGCGGGAGGGGTACTTCGTTACGGAGCGCTACGTATCACGCTTGACTCTCCGGCCCTCTATCTATGCGGGCCCGTGTTCTTTGCGCACATATCAGGAGCTATCGATGCACGACGAGATTCAGCTGATCAGCGACGGTGACGGGCTGGCGGTCATCGGGGATCCGGCGTCCGTCGATCGCTTCCTAACATCTGAGGGACTCACGTCGAAAGACCTCGGACTGCATCGGCTCAGGCCTTCGCTCAGCACCACTGCGGCAGCCACACAGTCGGCGTCCGAGATAGCGGCCAACTCGGGCCGCTGGGTGAAGCTGACCAAGGAATCCGCTCAGCTCGCCCACAAGCACGGACTGCGGGGAAGCGGCAAAAGTGGTCTCGACACCGGAGTCTTGAAGGGGAACCACGGCCAGATCAAAGGCTTCGTCGAGTTCGTGAAGGGCCCCACAACGCTGCTGACCAACCCCGCACTCCTAGCGGGCGCGGCGGGCATCATGGCCCAACTCGCCATGCAGCAGGCGATGGACGACATCACCGACTACCTGGCCACGATCGACAAGAAAGTCGACGATGTCGTCAGCGCTCAGAAGGACGCTGTGTTCGCGGACGTCATGGGCGTGGATCTCGTGATCGAAGAGGCCCTCACCATCCGAGACCAGGTGGGTCGAGTATCCGACGTCACGTGGTCAAAGGTGCAGGCCACGACGATGACGCTCGCCCGAACCCAGGCGTACGCGTTGCTCCAGCTCGACGCCATCGCAGACAAAGCAGAGCACGAGTCGAACGTCGGCGAACTGGCAACGCTGACCAAGCAGGCCGAGACCAAGGTTCACGAGTGGCTTGCCGTTCTGGCTCGCTGCTTCAGGCTCCAGGATGCGATCGCCGTACTCGAGCTCGACCGAGTCCTGGACGCATCTCCGGACGAGCTCGACCGTCATCGTCTCGGCCTCCAGATGGCACGCCGCAACCGGCTGGACCTCATCTCCCGAAGCACCGAGCGCCTGATGGCCCGCATGGACGCATCCGCCGGCACCGCCAACAAGAAGGTGCTCCTGCACCCGAACGCCTCTCGGGATGTGGTGCATTCGAGCAACATTGTCGCGACCGCCGTCGCAGACTTCCAGGGTCGGCTGGGGATCGAGCACGGCCGACAATCACTGCAGGCGAAGCGATGGGCAGAAGCGGCCACGGAGGTCACAGACAAGGCTCGCGAGGCGGGAGCCGACAGCGTCGACGCCGCCAGACGCCTTGGCGGCGAAACCCTCGACCGAGCCAAATCGGCGACCGGCGAGCTCTCCAACCGAATCACCGACCGAGCGCTCCGCCGACGGAAGGACGAGACGCTCGACCACAACCAAGACTGACTTGAACGCCGCCCCGTCTTGCGCGAGCAGTTCGGCGAGATGCAGGTGGCGCGCGAAGAGCCACCCGACGATGCCTTCAGTGGCGTAGCCCTGTTGCGATGACCGGTTGTGGTGTCAGGCCAGGTCACCGGCTGAGCTGGTACGTCAGAACCAAGGTCACGGAGTTCCTCTCGGCGTGCGAGCCACACCCATAGCCAGTGTCGGCGGACAAGACCGCGCCTTGCGTGCCAGGCTTGCGCGTGACGAGTCCGTTGCCAGTCGGTGAAAGGGATATCTGTGAACGATCTGCAGAAAAGCTGCGTCGTCAACGGCATCGAGCTGGCGTACCGGTACGTGCCAGGTGATGCACCGTGCATCGTGTTCGTCTCCGGACTGGGCGGGTCGGGTGAGGAGTGGGACAGCGTGATCGAACGCCTTCCTGCTGGCCTGTCGACGTTGGTCTATGCCCGAGCCGGCTGTGGAGAAAGTGGGCCGGTCGATGCGGCCACAGCAGCCGCAAGTGCCCAGCCAGTGCAGTGGGGAGCTGAGCAGTTGCTGGCTCTGTTGGGCACGGTGGGCGTTCAGGAGCCGTGGATTCTGGTGGGGCATTCGATCGGTGGTCTGATCGTTGACGCATTCGCCCGGCTGTGGCCTGACCTGGTCTGTGGCCTGGTCCTGGTGGACGCCAGCGACCCAGCCCTACATACGGCGTTGGACGTGGACAAAGAGGTCCTCGTCGACGGCCGGGAAGGTGAGGCGTGGCGGATCTCCTATCCAGAGACGCTGGACAACTTCGAGCCGGGACCGCAGCGGCACGTTGAGACCGTGGTGATCGGTTCGGCAATGTGGCGCTGGCTACCGGTCAAGGAGGCGGAGGAGTACCGACCGCTGTCGTTGGTCGAGATGGATCAATGGTGGCACCGTCACCAGCTCCAACTGGCGCAGCGCTGGTCCGGTCATCTCGTGGTGCCTCACTTCGCGGGCCACCTTGTGCAGAAGGACTCACCGGACCTCGTCGCGGAGGTTGTCCGGAGTATGGCTGCTGCGAAGGGCGGCGCGGTGCAGCTGGACCAGCCCGCTGTTCTTCGAGCAGGCGGGACGGTGCGGGTGAGCGTGCGGGACGAGACGTTCATCGAGTGGAACGCGACAGGACCCCGTACCGATGGAGACTAGCGATCTCCAGGCCGAGCTCGAGCGGCGAGCGGCGCTGGATCAGGAAGCCCGCCGCGCGGTGGATGGCTGGTCAGGCGACCCTCGTACCGAGTTGTGGGATGTGGTCAACGAGGTCGACGCCGACAACACCCGCTGGCTACTCAAGGTCGTGACCGAGCACGGCTGGCCACGGATGTCCGACGTCGGTGAGGAAGCGGCCACGAACGCGTGGCTGCTGGCGCAGCACGCGGACAAACAGCCAGAAGACCAACTCCTGTTTCACCGCCTGATGGCCGCGGCAACAGAGGCGAGTGAGGCGCCGTCGAGGCTGTTCGCCTACCTGGAAGACCGGGTGCGGACCAACGCCGGACCTGTTGACTGAACTAGATGTGGACTTTCCGCAGGTCAGGTGACCTTTCTGGGCTCCGTCAGTTAGGCCGTCCGTGGATGAATCCGCCATGACTTCGAGAGATCTTGCTTCTCTGCCCGTGCCGTTGACCGGTGCCCTGAGGGCCACGGAGAACGAGTGGGAACCGTACGAATTGATAGATCCGCGCGGTCTCGTGGAGCGGGGGGTTGCGCTCTTCTTGGTGGATCTGCAGGCTGCGGGGCGCTCGCCGTCGACGCTGCGGTCGTACGGCATGGCTCTGCTCCGCTGGTACCGGTTCTTGTGGGCGGTCGACGTTGTCTGGGACCGGGCATCGAGGATCGAAGCCCGGGACTTCAGCAGATGGATGCAGCTCGCGGACAAGCCTTCCCGGATTCACTGGCGCAACCGCGGCACTGAATCGGCCGCCGCGATGATCGCGCCGTCGGCCAGTACTCCTAATCAGGTCACAGGTAAGCCGAAGCCGGGCCCCAAGTACGCGGCGTCGGTCCGCGCACACAGCGAGACGGTGCTGAGGACTTTCTACGACTTCCACCGGGACATGGGCAGCGGGCCGGTCCTGAATCCGTTCCCGCTGGTGAGAGGGAGCAGAGATCGGCGTGCGCACGCACACCAGAGCCCGATGGAGCCGCGCCGCAATGAGCGGTCCGGGTTGTATCGGCCTCGGGTTCCCAAGCGGTTGCCTCGCAGTGTCCCGGATGAGTTCTTCGACCGACTGTTTGCGTCCTTGCCGAGTGACCGGGATCGGGCCCTTGTAGCGTTCTGGGTCTCTACCGGCGCGCGGGCCTCGGAGCTTCTCGGTACGTGCCGGGGTGACGCAGACCCTGGCCAGCAGGTGATTTCGGTGGTGCGCAAGGGCTCTCGCGCGGCTCAGCTACTGCCCGCATCGTCCGATGCATTCGTGTGGTTGCGGCTCTACCAGCAGCAAGTGCACGGGGAGATTCCGGCGGGACGGAGTCAGCCGTTGTGGTGGACCCTCCGCCGGCCGTTGCGTCCGTTGACCTACTCTGCCGCGCACCGGATGTTCGAGCGGGCTAATGCCAGACTGGGATCGAACTGGACGCTGCATGACTTGCGGCATACGGCGGCCTACCGGATGGCCCGTGATCCGGAGGTGCCGCTCACCGACGTGCAGTGGGTCCTCGGACACGCGCATCTGACGACGACTCAGATCTACCTTGTCCCGCACCAGAACGAGGTGATCGGCAGCGTTCTCGCCCATCACGCACGGCAGGCCGAGCGCCGTGCCCGGGTGCCGATTCCGCCGGTCGCCTCCGGCTACCGGCCGGACGATCTCGACGTGCTCTTTGGGAGGCCGATGTGACCGCAAGGTTGGGTACCCCCGTGCGGCGCGTGCTCACGGATCCGCCGATCGAGGTGGCCACGATCATCACCGAGCATCCAGTGGATGATCTTCTTCGGCGCTATCCCCCTCGGCGGCCCGTCGATTCCTGGCCGCAGACGCATCTCTCGCGCGAGCAGGTAATGGAGTTGCTGCTGCAGCCCCGCTATCGCTCGGGTGTCTACGAGACTGAATACGTGCGTCGTCGCGGTCTCAGGTGGGTGGTGAGCTGGCTGGAGACCTTGGGCCTTGACCCTGGTTCTTGGACACGCTGAATCCAGCATTTGCTGGGGAAGCGAGATGATTCTGAGTTATGGCCCGTAGGAACTATTCCGAGGAGTTTTGTCGGCAGGCCGTCGACTTGTACGAGT
>NZ_SMKA01000308.1 GCF_004348455.1 Kribbella albertanoniae | reverse complement strand
GGCTGGGACCTTATTCCGGTCTAGCATCGGCCGGGTGAAGAGGTTGACTGCGACGGTTGGGTGTCTGGTGATTGCGCTGGGGCTGGTTGGTTGTGCGGCTGAAAAGCCGGTCGCCGGTCCGTCGACGCCAGTTCCGTCGACGCCGACGGCGCCCACGTCGAGTGTGCCGACTACGCCGTCCGAGCCGCAGCGGCCGGCTACGTGGACTGCGGCGCTTCCTGGTGCGAGGCAGTTCGAGAACGCGACTGTTCTCGGGCAGACCGTTGTCGTTCACGGCTTGCGCCTGGTCGCCGGGCTGAACCGGGCCGACGGGAAGGTGTTGTGGAAGGTCCCGGTGAGCGGTGACACCCGGGTTTCGGTGACCAAGGCGGTCGTGCTGATCGAGCAGGACAAGCTGATCCAGGGCGTGGACATCCGGTCCGGCAAAGTCCGGTACCGCAAGAAGCATCCCCACTACGGCATGATCGCCGGGATCACCGCGGACTGGGTCGTCGTACCGGATTGTGCAGGGAAGACCTGTCGGGTGCGCGGCCTGCAGTTGCCGAGTTTCAAGGAACGCTGGTACGCCGACTTCCCGTTCCGCGAGGGTCCCGCGGTCGATGCACCGGGGTCGGAGCTGACCAGCCACTACTACCGTCTGGCCGAACCGCACCTCGTCCCCTCCGCCCCGTACGTCGTCTTCGGCCGGGAGGTGGGTAAAGAGCGACTGATGACTGCGCTCGCCACCGCAACCGGTAAGCCAGGCAAGACTTTCGAGGCCAGGGACCAGAGCCTGACGCCGACCACCGGGCGGCTGGGTCTCGTGTGGGACGAACGGTATTCGGGCAGCACACGACGGATCGCGGCGCAGGATGTGTGGACCGGGCGGGTGCTCTGGGAGCAGGACGGCAAGCGCTGGGACAACGGCTCGCAGGCGGGCTATCCAGCATTGACGAGCCGGCTGCTGGCGCTCCCGACCGAGGAGAAGACACCGGCACTGATCGACCTGAGGACCGGCAAGATCCGCTGGACGAGCACGGTCCAAGGCGTTCCCGTCGGACTGGACGACCGGACGCTCGTGATCCGGACCGGTGAGCTCTCGAACGCGGTCGACCTGGTCGGCCTGGACACCGCGAACGGCAACCAGCGCTGGCGAATCGAGCTCCCCCGGACCATGCTCGCCGGCCAGGACCGCGCGGTCGCGTTGTTCGGCAATCGAATCGCCTACGAGGTTGCCGGCCCCGCCGTCCGCGTCAATGACGCCGGCACCGGCAACGTCCTGTGGACTGCGTCAGGATCCTCGGACCTGCTGGGCCTCGGCTCCGACTGGCTGATCACTCAGTCCACCGGAGCCGACGACCGTATTCAGTTCTTCAACGTCACTTGATCGTGTAGGCGACGGTGTCGTGGCGGAGAGTTTCGCCGGAGACCTTCACGATCTTGAGGGTGTGCTGGGCGTTCTTCAGGCCGGTGGCGCTGAAGGCCTGGCGGTCGGTGACGCGGGCGTCGCCGTGCAGGTTGACCCGGCGGACCAGCTTGCCGTCGATGTAGACGTCGGCTTCACCCTGGTCGGGGGCCAGGGCCGTGGACCAGTAGACCGCCGTACCGGTGAAGGTGAAGGAGACGGCAGCGCCGTTGGTTGCGGCGGCATGGACGTCGTCGCGGTAGTCGCCACGGAAGCGGAAGTCGAGAGCGGTTGCCCCGACCGGCAGCTTGGCGAGGTACTCCTTCTTGATGGTGACCGTGCGACCGTCGACGGTGTAGTCGGTGCCCTTCACGAGGTTGCCTACGGCAAGGAGTTCACCCGGATCGCGACCGATCTCGATGCTGACATCGGCCGGCGCAGCCTTGTTGAAGGTCGCCTTGTCCGGGTTGAGCAGGCTCTCCTGACGGATGTTCAGCTTGTCCACCAGCATGAACTGACCGGACTTCTTCACACCGCGGATCGTGTGCGCGCCGTTCGGCAGGTCCGAGATGCTGAAGACGACCTGCTGCGAACCACGCCCCTCGGCCTGGTAGGTGTTGACGGTCTGCTTGAGCTGGCCGTCGATGTAGATGTCCACCTCGCCTTGCGAGTTGTGCGTCTCGGTCACGTAGTCGACGCCGTTCCCGACGAAGCTGTACTGGAACGAGTCACCGTTCTGTTCGGAGTACTGGACGTCGTCCTGGTAGTCGCCAAGTCCACGGCCGGTACTGCGGCTCCACGAGCCCGTGTAGACGATCTGCGAGTTGTCGTTGTTGATCTCAAGAGTCCGGGTGCCGGCGTTGGCCGCGCCCGGGGCGCTGGCACCGGCCGAGTCGGACACCGTGACGTTGAGCGGCTCGGAGGTCGCCGGGACCTCGTAGTTGCCGTTCCGCTTCCAGTCGCCGTCGTACGAGACCCGCAGGTCGTCGTCGTTGACCTTGATCGTGGAGTTCTGCTGCGGCGTCACCTTGAACAACCGAGCGCCGTGAATCGGTACGTCGTTCGCCGTGAAGCTGCCGTTGAACGTGCCGAGGTCCTTCTTGGCCCACAGGTCTCGGACCTTCGCGGAACCGGTCAGCCCGAGGTCGGCGAAGGTCGCCGTCATGTTCGCGTCGGTCTGGCCGAGGTTGAACAGGGCGACGGTGTAGCTGCTGTCGGCGTTGAGCGAGTACCAGACCTGCCGGTTCGACGTGGTGGGCACCGGGCGAGCGGGCCGGCCGGCCTGGTTGACCGCGATGACCTCGCGGTTCGTCAGCAGGTCGAGTCCGTACTGGTCGAGCCGCGTCATGTCGTTACCGATGTAGAACGGCGCTGCCGAGACGGCCCAGAGGGTGGCCGCCGTACGGCGCTCGTCCTTCGTCATGCCGTCCATCTGGCCGTTGCCGACGTTGAGCGAGTCGAGGTCGTTCCAGCCGCCGGGGCCCGCGTGCCGCCACCAATCGGCGAGCTTCGGGAAGAGCCGGTTGATGTTCGGCCAGGCGGTCAGCGCGACGCCCTCGCAGTAGCACTCGACGTCCCAGTCGATCCGCCAGCCGTTCGAGTACTGCTTCCAGTAATCGGCGTAGTTGATGTCGAGCGCCCACGACAGCTCGAGCCAGATCTTGTGCTTGGCAAGCGCGGTCGACCAGGCCTTGACGTCGTCACGCGCATCCAGCGTCAGGTTGCTGACGCCCGAGCCCGGGGTGACGCTGTCGAACTTGAGGAAGTCGATGCCCCAGGAGGCGAACAGATCCGCGATCGAGTCGATGTACTTCTGCGCGCAGGGCTTGGAGAAGTCGATCTTGTAGCCGATCCCCCAGTAGTCGGCCTTCACCAGCGGCCGCACCGGCAGATCACCCGTCGTGCAGCCGGGAGCGCCGTACACAGGTAGGTTCTTGTCGATCACTTCCTGGCCGATCCCGGGGATCGCGTAGATCCCGATCTTCTGGCCGTTGTTGTGGATGTGGTCGATCAGCTTCTGGAAGCCGCTCGGGTAGTTCGTCGTGCTCGGGGTCGGCCGGCCGTAGCCGTCGATCCCGCCGTTCCACGCGGCGTCGATGTTGATCCGGTTGTAGCCGTAAGGCTGCAGCTTGGCCTTCATCGCGTTGGACTGGGCCGTGATCTGCTTCTCGTTGATCCAGGTGCTGCCGTTCCCGGCGTACACCTGCATGCTGTAGCTGCTCCAGCCCATGTACGGCTTGTCCGCCTGCGCGCCCGCCGGCCCACCAGGAGCGACGGTCACGTTGGACGGAAGGGGAGCAGCCGGTACGGCGCCCTGCTGCGAAGCGGCGTCCGGAACGGCACCCGGCCCCGGCCGCGGCGCCGCGGCCGACACCGCTGTCGAACCGGTCGGAATGAGGGCGGCGAGGAGGATCGTGGCAAGCACGCCTCGCACAGCCTTGGTTCGGATGGATCTCGTCATCAGCGGCGACCTTCTGCCTGGCGGATCGGATAGGATATGGGAATCTTGATCGGGTTAAGTAAGTCCGTCAAGATCCGATAGGAAATCCGAACCGCTTTAACGCTTAGATCCGCGCAGGCATCAGGTACGGCGTGACGTTCTGGAGCGCTCTGGCTACGTACTCGTCCTTCTCGCCGACCGGAGCGACGTAGTGCATCGCGTCCTTGGCGGCTTCGAGACTGTGCAGCCGGGCGATCACCCAGGTGGCGAGATAGGTGGAGGCCAGGCAACCGCCGGCCGTGGCGACGTTCCCGCGCGCGAAGAACGGCTGGTTGAGCACCTCGACGCCGGCCGCGACGACCCACGGCTTGGTGATCGTGTCGGTACAGGCCGGGACGTCGTCGAGCAGCCCGAGCCTGGCCATCACCAGAGCGCCCGAGCACTGCGCGGCCAGCAACTGACGCTCGGGGTCCAGCCCGCGCAGTACGGACATGATGGCCAGGTCCTCGACCACCTCGCGGGTCTTGCTGCCACTGCCGATGATGACGGCGTCGGCGCCCCAGGCCTCGCCGAGATCCATGGTGGCATCGATGGTGACGCCGTTCATCGAACGCACCTGCGGAGTCGGACTCGCGATCGACACCTTCCAGCCCGGAACCCGGACCCGGTTGAGGATGCCAAGAGCGATCAGCGAATCGAGTTCGTTGAAACCGTCGAAGGTCAGGATCGCGATCTGCATACGCACGACGGTACGCCGGTCGAACCATGACGATCCAAGAATTGTCATGCATACAATGCGGTGTGCGCACGCCGAAGTACAAGCGACTCGTCGATGCACTGGCAGCCCAGATCCGCAGTGGACGCCGGCCCGCCGGATCCCGGCTGCCCACCCATCGGGAGCTGGCCACAGCCGAGGGAATCGCGCTCGTAACCGCATCTCGTGTGTACGCCGAACTCGCCGCGATGGGCCTGGTGAGCAACGAGCAGGGCCGGGGCACGTTCGTCCGGGACCTCTCGGCCGCCCACGAGTTCGATCAGTTGTCGGTGGCTGTCGATGCGATCGATCTGCTCTTCAACTCCCCCTCGGTGCCGGGGCAGGCCGACCTGCTGCGGCGAGCGTTGCGGGAGCTTGCGGCGGCCGGTGATCTCGAGTCGCTGCTGCGCTATCAGCCGCATCGAGGGCGGGTGCAGGACCGAGAAGCCGTCGCGCAGCATCTGCTTCGGCGTGGTCTGAGCGTCGGCCGCGAGCGCGTGCTGATGGTGAACGGCGCTCAGCACGGCCTGGCGGTGGCTGCGATGGCGTTGTTCCAGCCGGGTGACGTGATCGCGGTGGACGCCATCACCTATCCGGGGATGGTCGTCCTGGCTCACACCCTGCGCCTGGAGTTGGCGCCGCTTCCCGCCAGCGACACCGGTGTGGACCTCGATGCGCTGGATCAGCTGTGCCGTCGGCGGCGGGTCCGCGGGCTGTACGTGATCCCGACCGTGCACAACCCGCTCGGTTGGGTGCTCCCCGCGGCGGCCCGAGAACGGCTGGTCGCCATCGCCCGGCGGTACGAACTGGCGGTCGTCGAGGACGCGTCGTACGCGTATCTGGCCGAGGATCCGCCACCTCCGCTGGCGATGCTCGCGCCGGAACTCACGGTCTATGTGTCGGGGTTGTCGAAAAGCGTCGCGACCGGGCTGCGGATCGGCCACGTCGTCGCGCCGGAACGGCTCGTCCCGGCGATCGAGCGCGTGATCATGGCGACCACCTGGCAGACGCCGGGCGTGACCGCGGCCATCGCTTGCCGGTGGCTCGAGGACGGCACGGTCGATCGGCTTGAGGTCCAGAAGCGCGCAGACGCTCGGCAACGGCAGGCCATCACGCTCGCGGCGCTGGGCGAGCTACCGTCGATCGGGCATCCGTCGTCGTACGTGCGGTGGTTGCCGTTGCCGCCCGACACACGGCCGGATCGGATCGTGGCCGCACTGGCTCGGCGCCGGGTCGCGGTCTCGACGGCAGCGCCGTACGCCACCACACCCGTCGTACCGCAGGCGCTCCGGCTGGCGATCGGTTCGGTACCACTCGCCGAGCTGGAGAACGCCGTACTGGCTGTCCGGGAAGAAGTCGAGCAGGACGGCAACCGATAACCAGGATTGGGGAAACGGATGAGGATCGTCGCGCTGAGCTCGTATCTGCCGAGCTACCGGATCATCTCGGACTGGGCCGAGCGGGCCGGGCACGAGGTCGTGCTGGTGGTGACGCTGCCGCCGACGGACCGGTACGGGAGTGGGCCGAGCCCGTTCGCCGAGAAGGTGTCCGCGGAGACGGGCGTGTTGATGACCAGCAAGCTGAAGTCGACGGCGGCCGCGGTGATCGGTGCGTTGCAGCCGGACCTGGTGGTGTCGGCGGCCTTCCCGCGGTTGATCCCGGACGAGATTCTGCGGATCCCGGCGTACGGCGCGTTGAACCTGCATCCGAGCCGCCTGCCGAACGGGCGCGGTCCCAATCCGGTCCGGGTGATCTACGAGGGCGCGACCACGGTCGATGTCACCATCCATCGGACCGACAACGCCTTCGACACCGGCGCGATCATGGCGCAGCGCTCGGCCCCACTCCCCGCCGAACTCACCGGCCCGGCGCTCTTTGCCGCCTGGCTCGAGTTGCTCGGTGACGCCCTCGACGAGGCCGGCGCGAAGGCGTTCGCGCGTGATCCCGGTGTCGTGCAGCAGGACGGCAATTCGTCGTACGCCGCGATGTTCGAGCCGGCCGAATACGAACTCGACTTCCGTGAGCCCAGCGCGACCATCATCCGCAAGGCGGCTGCCCTGAACATCATGGCGCCGCGCGCGGAGGCGGTCATCCAGGGTGAGCGGGTCGTGGTCAGCGCGGTCAGAGTTGCCGAGGGCAACGGCACGGGCGCGCCAGGCGCCGTACTGGCCAAGGATCCTGACGGCTGGGACATCCGGTCCGGCGACGGAGTGGTCCGGGTAACCGCCTGAAACTTTCCGGGATTCGCACCCATCCGGGTGCGGAGCGGCCCCGAAGTGCTGGGTGACAGTTCACAACCCTCACCTCAGGAGTTCGTCATGTCTCGTAAGATCGTCCGCGCCGGCCTCGCCGCGACTGCTCTGGCCCTTGTTCTGGCGACCGCCGCGTGTGGCAGTGACGACAAGAAGGCCGACACCCCTGCGGCCTCCCAGCCGACCTCGGCACCGACCAGCGCGCCCTCCAGCGAACCGTCGATGGACAACGCCGCCGGCCTCGTAGGCCCGGGCTGCGCGGCCTACGCCAAGGCGAACCCGAGCGGCGCCGGTTCGGTCGACGGGATGGCCGCCGTACCGGTTGCGACCGCAGCGTCCGGCAACCCGCTGCTGACCACGCTCGTGGCGGCCGTGTCCGGCAAGCTGAACCCGAAGGTCAACCTGGTCTCGACCCTGAACGGGGGCGAGTTCACCGTCTTCGCGCCGGTCGACGACGCCTTCAAGAAGATCGACGCCAAGACCATCAACACCCTCAAGGCCGACGCGCCCCTGCTCACCAAGATCCTGACCTACCACGTCGTGGCCGGCCAGCTCGATCCCACTGCGGTCGTCGGCAAGCACGCCACGGCCGAGAAGCAGGAGGTCACCGTCACCGGCTCGGGCCAGAACCTGAAGGTCAACAACGCGAACGTGATCTGTGGCGGCGTGAAGACCGCCAACGCGACCGTGTACCTGATCGACACGGTCCTGATGCCCCCGGCCGCCTGAGTAGTACGCCACTATGAAGGTCGAACAGAGGAACAGCGCGTGAGTGAATCGACCGCACTCCCCTGGCCGGGGAACGGATCCCGGCCAGGTGTGACCGATGCCGACTTGCTGGCGCGCACCGCCGGTGGTGACACCGCGGCGTTCAGCACGCTCTACGACCGGATCAGCCCTTGGGTCTACGGCCTTGTACGGCGTGTCCTGCGCAACCCGGCCCAGTCGGAGGAGGTGACGCAGGAGGTGATGATCGATATCTGGCGGACCGCCAGCCGCTTCGACGCCGCCCGGGGCTCGGCGCACTCGTGGATCCTGACCATCGCCCACCGCAGGGCCGTTGACCGGGTCCGCTCCGAACAGGCCGCGAGCGATCGCACCGAGCTGGTCGGTGCGCGGAACGCGGAGGTCGACTACGACGAGGTCTCCGACACCGTGACCACCAGGCTCGAGGCCGAGCAGGTCCGGCGCTGTCTCGGCACGCTGACCGACCTGCAGCGAGAATCGATCACGCTGGCGTATTACAACGGCTACACCTACCTGGAAGTGGCGCACCAGCTCGACGCCAAACTGCCTACTGTCAAAGCGCGGATGCGCGACGGCCTGATCCGGCTCCGCGACTGCCTCGGAACCACCAAGGGGGGTACGCCATGACCGAAGCAGACGTTCACACGCTCACCGGGCCTTACGTCCTGGACGCGTTGCCCGACGACGAGCGCACCCGCTTCGAGGCTCATCTGGCCGAGTGCCCGTTCTGCACCGCGGAGGTAGCCGAGCTGCGGGAGGCCGCGATCAAACTCGCCACCCAGGTTGAGGAAGCACCGCCGCTGCACCTGAAGACCAATGTGCTGAAGGCGATCGAGAACGTTCGCCAGTTGCCGCCGGTCGTTGCCGGTACGCCGGATGCCGTGGCTGCCCGTCGTTACAGCCGCCGGTCGGTGTTCGCGCTGGCCGCGGCAGCGCTCGTGATCGCCGGTGCGGGCGGGGTCGCCGTCGATCAGTACCGCGAGAAGAACGCGGCGGTCGAGGTCAACAGGCAGATGGCCGCGGTCCTCGCGCAGCCGGATGCGAAGACCTCGCACGGCGGGATCACCGGCGGTGGGCAGGCGACCGTGGTGAGGTCCGCGCGCGCCGACGCGGTCGTCGTCGTACTGCACGATCTTCGGAAGCCGCCTAGTGGCAAGGTCTGGCAGCTGTGGCTGATGGATGCCTCGCAGAAGGCCCGCTCGATCGGCCTGACCTCGGGTGACCTCGCGACCGTGATCCAGGGTGGTGTGGTGGGCCAGACGACCTTCGGGCTGACCGAGGAACCTCGCGGCGGTTCGCCTGCACCGACAACGACCCCGGTGGCCGCCATCGCGCTTTAAGACCCTGCTTTCAAGGTGAGGACTACCTCGTTGCGGCGGATGGTGAGGTGGCCGCCGGTGGCCTCGGCGTAGCGGCGGGCGATGTCGAGGCCGAGGCCGGTCGAACCGCGGTCGCTACGGCCGCGCTCCCCCGCGCCCAACGGGATGCCGGGGCCCTCGTCCGCGATGGTGATCTGTACGGCGTTTGCCGTGCGCAGCAAGGTGATTCGGGCCGCCGTCCCGTCGGGCGTGTGGGCGACGACGTTCTCGACGAGGGCGTCCAGGGCGGCGGCCAGGTCTTCGGAGGCCGAGCGGACCATCGCGGGTGGGTCGGGCAGATCGAGAGTGAGGTCGCGGCCCTGGTCCTCGAAGAGCGGTTCCCAGAAGGCTGCGCGGTCGCGGGTCACCTGGACGGCGTCGCATTGCGGGACCCGGCCTTCGCGCTGCGGTCTGCGGGCTGCGCTGATGATCGCGGTCAGTGTGCGTTCCAGGTTGGTGACCTGGGTGTTGAGCTCCTCGGCACGCTCGCGATCCGGGAGGGCCTCGACCTGGAGCCGGAGGGCGGTCAGCGGTGTGCGGAGCCGATGGGACAGGTCGGCCACGGATTCGCGTTCGACGGCGATGACCTCGTCGATGCGGTCGGCCAGGCGGTTCAGGGCCGCACCGACCTTGGCCACCTCGGCCGGTCCGGTGACCGGGGCGCGGGCTTCGAGATCGCCGGCGGCCAGGCGCTCCGCCGTACTGGCTGTCTCTTCCAGCGGTCGGGCCAGGCGGCGGGAGACGAGCTCGGCGCCGGCGATGCTGAGGAGAAGGACGAGCAGGCCGGCGCCGGCCACGACGAGGATGCGCGGCGTGAGACCGTCGTACAGCTCGTCGCTGGTGAGGTACAGGCAGACCGAGGCGGGGCCTTGGGGTGTACCGACATCGATCTCGACGGCCAGGCCGCCGTTGATGTCGCGGTAGTCGGGGTCGCCGATCTTGGGCGGGCCTTTGTGATCGTCGCTGTAATCGGTCGGCGTGGGTTTGGGTGCCGAGACACCACCGGGCGGGGCCTGGCCGAGCGTCGTACCGTCGGCGAGCCGCACCGCGATCCGGCCGGGGCCGTCCGTCATGCCTTGGAGGTAGGCGGTGATGTCCTCTTTGGTGTTGTCCTTGTCGCCGACGTAGTAGGCCAGTGATTCGGCGCGGTAGCGGGCCTTCTCCTTGGACTCCTCTGCCGTCGCACTGCGGAGGAGAACGATCAACGGAACCGCGAACCCGATCACGACGAGCGTGGTCAGGCCGACTGCCAGGAAGAGGATCCGGCGTCGCATCAGCTCTCCAGGACGGCGAGCTTCACGCCGACGCCGCGGACGCTGTGCAGCAGGCGCGGTGCGGCGGCCGTCTCACCGAGCTTGCGGCGCAACCAGGACAGGTGGACGTCGACCGTCCTATCTCCGCCACCCCACGGCAAGCCCCAGACCTCGGCGAGCAGCTCGCGCTTGCTGACCACGGCTCCCGGCCTGCGGGACAAGGCGAGCAGAAGGTCGAACTCCTTGCGGGTCAGGTCGACCGGGTTGCCGTCGAGCGTGACCTCGCGGCTCCGCGGATCGATCTTCAGCGGACCGACGTCCACGGTCACGTCCTGCTGATCGGTACCGAGCCTCCGCAGTACGGCGCGGATCCGGGCGTCGATCTGGGCGGAGCTGTACGGCTTGATCACGTAGTCGTCGGCCCCGGCATCCAGCAGCTTCACCACACTCGCGTCATCATCCCGCGCAGTCGCCACGATCACCGGCACATCACTCACCGCACGAACCATCGCCAGCACGTCCCGCCCATCCAGATC
>NZ_SMKA01000307.1 GCF_004348455.1 Kribbella albertanoniae | reverse complement strand
AAGCCCAGGGGAAGGTGCAGCACCCAAACTCCAGCACCATGATCGGCTTCCCCCACCGCCGGAACGGCGCCAGCTCCTTCGGATCAGTTCCATAGAAGTCCAGCCCCACGATGTCGAACAGCGACCAGTCCACGTTCTCAGGTCATGTGCGGCGCCGTACGTGATCCGCCCGTGGAAGTGGCGCCGGGCAACCTTCACCATCTGCGCGGTGAACACCCGGAACTTCCGCTGTAGCTCGGTCATGTTGTAGTCGCCCTTGGCCAGATACGCGACCCGCTCGAAGAAGTCCGCTCCCGGCACGATCCCCGGCGTGAACAACATGAACTCACACCCCACCACCAGCATCACCTCCGGCCCGAACCGCCGCCGCAACCGCTCCGCCCCGATCGCCACCTCGCGCAGCTTCGCCAACGCATCCCCCTGCGGCTCATCGAACGCCCGCGGCTGCACCGACACCGCCATCCCCTGCTGAAGCACCTCGCTCGCCGTCTCCACCAACCGCCCGACATCGCTGCCGTACACGCTCACCCAGTTCGCGTGCAGCCGATCCCGAATCGCCCCGACCTCCCCCCGCATCAACTCGCGACTCCACCGCATCCGGCTGTCGTCCCCCAGGAACCCCGTCCCCACGTCGTACGCGACTCCCTTGAACGCGAGCCGGGGACGCCGCCGGGGTACGGCGGCAGCGGATGCTGGAAAGGCGCCCAGGCCGACGGTGCCGGCGAGGAGCCCGATGGTGGCTGTGCGGCGCTTGACCTGTGGCTCGTTCATACCTCCGAGTGTTCGCCGGCATCGGCGACCTTTCGTCCACCCTCCGTTCCTCGTCGTGCGACTTTGGTCGCCAACACAACGTCCCAGAACGTGACACACTGTTTCAGTGCGAGCAGCAGACGAACGAACGGCGCTCGGCTCGGTCTGGCTCCGGACCGAGGCCGAGGCGACCCGGGCACCCCTCACCCGCGAGCAGATCATCAGCACCGCGATCGAACTCCTCGACCGCGACGGCCTGGACGGCTTCTCGATGCGGAAGATCGCCGCCGAGCTCGGCACCGCCGCGACCTCCGCCCTCTACTGGCGGATCGCCAACAAGAACGACCTGCTCGAGCTCGCAGTCGACGAAATCCTCGGTACGGCGGTCGCCGACCCTGGCCCGGGCGATTGGCGGGACCACCTGACCCTCGCGTGCACAGCGGCGTACCGGGCGTTGTGGGAGCACCCCTGGGCACCCCAGCTGCTCGCCACCCACGCCGGCCTCGGACCGAACTACCAGGCCTTCACCGATCAGCTCGTCACGATCCTGGCCGGCGCCCGCTTCAAGGGCGAGCACCTCGACTCCGCCGTCTCGGCTGTCTTCCACTATCTGATCGGCTCCGCCGTCACGGACTCCGCCTGGTCCGCGATGGTCCGCCGCAGCGGACTGACCGAGCGCCAATGGGCAAACAAGGCGGGCGATCAGCTCGGTGTCGGCGCCGAGAGTCTGGCCGCGTACCTCAACCGAGCCAACCGCGCCGGCCCGGAAGCACGGTTTTCCGCGGGGCTCCGGGTGATTCTGGTCGGGCTGCGGCCACGACAGCTTTCCTGAGCCTCGTGACACAGGGATGACCCGTCACCACTGTGCCCGATCAATCGCTTGTGCTACTCCGTGTCGCCGTACAACTCTTCACAGTGATGGGACCGCGCCGCCCTGCGGCCCCAAAACATCACCCTGGAGTGTGAGGCATGACAGGAAAGCTCAAGCTCGCCCGTGCCGCGTTTGCCGCCGTCATCTTGGTGACTGCATCGGCCGGAGCAGTGGGGCAGGCGCAGGCCGCCCAGTCCAAGCCGCCGGCCCCGATCGTCGGTGGAACGCTGGCCAGCACCGCGCAGACCCCCTGGGCGATCGCGCTGAACAACACCCGCTCCTCCGACCCGTACGACCAGTACTGCGGCGCCACGCTCGTGAAGGCGAACAAGATCGTCACCGCGGCGCACTGCGTCACGCAGACGATGAGCACCTACACCGCAGTCCAGGGTCGCGACGACCTGCGCACCACGGCCGGTAAGACCTCGAAGATCTCCAAGATCTGGAAGGACCCGCTGTACGGGCGCGAGTCCGGCCACGACGTCGCCGTACTGACGCTGGCCACCCCGTTCACCGGTGTCGCCACGCTGCCGCTGGAGTCCAGCCGGGCCGCGGACGCGGTCGGCGCGCAGTCGACCGTGTACGGCTGGGGCAACACCGAGGGCACCGGTCCCTCGGACCGCTTCCAGAAGGTGCTCACGCCGGTGCTCGGTGACTCCTACTGCCAGCAGCAGTACGCCGGCGAGGGCTACGTCGCCAACGGCGAGATCTGCGCCGGCTACAAGGAAGGCGGCAAGGACTCCTGCCAGGGTGACTCCGGTGGCCCGCTCGTCCTGAACGGCCGCCTCTTCGGTGTCGTCTCCTGGGGTATCGGCTGCGCCGACGCCGGCAACCCGGGCGTGTACGCCGAGGTCGCCTCGTACTACACCGCGCTAACCACGCAGATCAACAACTAGTTGCAGCGAGAGTGGCCGTCCCACGGGGGCCGGCCACTCATCGTTTCGGCCACTCACTTTTTCGGTACGGCGACAACGACCGCGTTGCTGAGGTACGCCGTACCGTCCCAGTCCTCGCACGTCACCAGGACCAACCGCCCCGCGACGCTCTGGTCGAACAGCTGCGCGGCCTTCTTGGCCAGCGCCTTCTTCCGGTACGTCGTGACCGACGCGACCACGTAGTCCGTCGTCCCCTGCTTCGTGGTGACGCGGATCGAGGCGCCACGCTTGACCAGTTCCAGATCGTCGAAGGCGCCGCCGCCGTCATGAACCGTGTGGCCGGTGATGATCGCGGAACCCTTCGACGCACCGGGCTGTGCGCCATCCGCCCACCACCCCACGATGCGCGGGTTGGACGGCGGTACGAGCGTTCCGCCTTGAGCCCGGATCGCGAGTACCCGGGTGGAGATCCCGAGGCTGGGAACCGAGAGCCTGGTCGGGTTCCCGGGTCGGGCGGCCGCCGTACTGCGTGCTTCGGCCGGGGGGCGCTTCGTCGTACTGGATGTCTTGCCCGGGGTTGGGGATGCGGGTTCGCCGTCGTCCGGTTGCTCCGCTTCCGGGGTGACCTGGGTCGGCGTCGTACCGGCCCGTCCCTCGGCATCATTGCCGCGTAGCTGGACGAACCCGCCGACACCGACCAGCGCGACGCCGGCCGCCAGGGCCCCGATCGTCACCCACGACGATCGGGCACGCCCCGGACGGCGGCGCTGTGCGCGGAGGTCAGGCAGAGTGGAATCCCTTGCGCTGGCGAGCCTTCAGCACGCCGGCTGCGACGAGCAGACCACCGAGACCGAGCAGTCCGATGCCCAGGAGGCTCTGGCCGGAGGTGCTGGCCGAAGCGTTCTGCGTGCCGCCGTTCAGACCGGCGTCGACCTCGGTCGGTACGCCGATCGGGCTGCTGGGAGCCGTGGTCGGCGGGCCGGTCGTGGTCGGCGTCTCGCTCGGGGTGTCGGTCGGCGTCGGCGTGTCACTCGGCGTCGGGGTGTCGCTCGGCGTCACGGTCGGCGTGTCCGTCGGGGTCGGGGTCGGAGTGGGGGTCGGCGTCGGCGTGGGAGTCGGCGTGGGAGTCGGCGTCGGGGTCGGGGTCGGCGTGGTCGGCTTGGCGACGCAGAACGTCACGTGGCTGATGCCGTAGTACTTGTCGTTGTTGTCGTTGACCGGCGTGTGCAGCTTGGTCCCAGCGACGGTCCCACCCGGGTAGGCGTAGAAGTTCGCGTTCGGGCCGCCCTTGATGATGGCGCCGAGCACCGTGCCGCCGACGGCGGTGAAGTTGACGAGCTGGCCGCCGGTCTGGTCACCCGGGTGCTCCGGGTCGTCGATCAGGAGCTTGCCCTCGGTCCAGGTGACCGTGACACCTTGTTCGGTCTTCGGCCCCGGGTTGGGCGGGTCGAACTTGATCTCGATCGACCCCGGCACCAGATCGGCGCAGTTCGGGTTCCCCGGCTTCACGATCCCGTCGGCCGAGGCCGACGGAGCTGTCGCCAGCGACAGGCCGCCCGCCGCGAGCGCGAGAGCACCCGCACCCCCGAGCACCGTGGCCAGTCGTGACTTCTTTCCCCGCACCTGCACCGATGTGTTCAAGGTTCATCCTCTGGTGCTGGACCGGCCGCTGGGGCGACACGATTCGTGGACCGGAACCCCAGACCGTGCGCGAGGACTCTCGCGCTCCGCCTCACCCCTGGGCACCGGATTCCCTCGCAGTCTGGAGCCAGAAGCTTGCCATGCGCAAGTATCTGGCCGCCGAACGGCGATTTCTGCCGTACTGCAACCGAATCGTGTCCGAGTGTTACGCCTAGTTGCCTAGTCCCGGCATCACAGATCTGCCACAACGGACGCCGGGTTCTCGAAAGCATCGGCCACGAATCGCAGGAATCCCGCCGCCGTGCCGCCGTCACACACCCGGTGGTCGAACACCAGCGACAGCTGGGTCAGCTTTCGCACGGCAAGCTCACCGTCGACCACCCACGGCCGGTCGATGATCCGCCCGACGCCCAGGATCGCCACCTGCGGGTGATTGATGATTGCAGCACTGCCGTCCACGCCGAAACTCCCGTAGTTGTTCAGTGTGAACGTCCCACGGTTGAGCTCCTCCGGCGTCAGTCGCCCAGCACGAGCCGTCTCCATCAATCGCCGGATCTCCGCGTCGAGCCCGCGCGCGGTCAACTTGTGCGCATTCGGTACGGCGGGCACGACCAGCCCACGCTCGGTCTGCGCCGCCAGCCCCAGGTTCACCCCGTCGAACTGAACAAGCTCTTCCCGCTCGGTGTCCACAAACCCGTTCAGCTCTGGATACTTCGCCAGCCCGGCAACCACGAACCGCCCCATCAAAGCCAGCAAACCCGGCCCCGAATCAGTTGCCGTCCGCAACGATTCCCTGAGCTCGACAAGCGCCGTCGCATCAACGTCGACCCACGTAGTAGCCTCCGGAATCTCCCGCCGACTCCGACTCAACGTCGCCGCCGCCATCTTCCGGAACCCACTCATGGACTCCCGCTTCAACTCGGCAAGCCCAGTCCGCGAATCCGCGCCAAAGCTGGCTACAGGTGCCGGGGTCTCCTCGACGGCCGCAGGTTCAACACGGCGTGCGATAGCCAGCTCCACGTCCCGCCGAACGATCAGTCCGTCCGGCCCAGTCCCGGCCAAGTCCCGCAGATCCACCTCGGCGTCCCGCGCCAACCGCCGTACCAGCGGCGAAACCACCAGCGGCACCCGCCGCTTCGCACTATCCGGTAATTTTTGGGCGCTATTTGACGAAAAGTTACCGGCTAACGCGGCACCGCGCGGCTTCCGGCGCCGACCGGACCCGGCCGATTCTCCGGTTCCGTAGCCGATCAGGACATTGCCGGACCCGGCGCGCTCCTCCTCGCGGTAGGCAGCACCGACCTCGGCGGCAATGGTGATGAGCGGTTTGCCGACCGGGATCACCGTGCCGACCTCACCGTGCAGTTCCTCGACAACCCCCGCGTACGGCGACGGCAGCTCCACGACCGACTTCGCCGTCTCGACCTCCGCGACCGGGGTGTCCACGGCCACCACATCACCCGCGGCCACCAACCAGCGCACGATCTCGCCCTCGGTCAGCCCTTCCCCGAGATCCGGGAGCAGGAACGTGTTCACGAGTCCTCCCACTGCAGATCGTCAACAGCATCGAGGATCCGGTCCACTCCCGGCAGCTGGAACTTCTCCAGCTTCGGCGGCGGATACGGAATGTCGAACCCGGTCACCCGCCGCACCGGCGCGGCCAACGAGTGGAAGCACCGTTCGGTGACCCGGGCAACGATCTCCGACGACACACTCGCGAATCCACTCGCCTCGGCGACAACCACGGCCCGCCCAGTACGCCGTACTGCAGCACAAACCGTCTCGTCGTCGAACGGCACCACCGACCGCAGATCCACGACCGTCAGCTCCCGCCCCTCGGCCGCAGCAGCCTCCGCGGCCTCCATCGCGACCGGCACCGAGGGCCCGTACGCAATCAGAGTCGCGTCCGCACCTTCTCGCCGTACGACGGCAGTCCCGATCCCCGGTGCAGGCTCGGTCAGATCGACCTCCTCCTTGGCCCAGTAGAGCTTCTTCGGCTCCATGAACACCACCGGATCCGGCCATTCGATTGCCCTGCGCAACAACGTGTAGGCGTCCGCAACGGTGCTCGGGGCAACGACCGTCAACCCCGGCGTGTGCGCGTAGTACCCCTCGGACGAATCGCAGTGATGCTCGACACCGCCGATCCCGCCGGCGTACGGCATCCGGATCACCATCGGCAGCGCGATCCGGCCGCGCGTACGGTTCCGCATCTTCGCCACATGGGAGACGATCTGCTCGAACGCCGGATACCCGAACGCGTCGAACTGCATCTCGACCACCGGCCGCATCCCGTTCATGGCCAGCCCGATCGCCATCCCGACGATCCCGGACTCGGCCAATGGGGTGTCGAAGCAACGATCCTCGCCGAACTCCGCGGTCAGCCCGTCGGTGATCCGGAAGACCCCGCCGAGCGCGCCGACATCCTCACCGAACATCAGCACGGAGTCGTCGGCGGTCATCGCGTCCCGCAGCGCCTGGTTCAAGGCCTGCGCCATCGAAATCTTCTGATGCGTCATGATCAGGCCTCCTCTCGGGCCAGCTCGTCGCGCAGGAACGCGGCCTGCTCGGCCAGCTGCGGCGTCGGTACGGCGTACAGGTGGGTGAACAGCTCTTCCGGATCGACACTCGGCTCCGGCATCAACCCGTCGCGCAACTGCTGCGCCACCCGCGTCGCCGCATCCTCGGCCCGCCTTTTGATGTCGTCGCTCAGCAACCCGGCGCTGCTCAGATAGGCCTCGAGCCGCTTGATCGGATCCTTCGCCAGCCACGGCGTGACTTCGTCGTCCTGCCGATAGCGCGTCGCGTCATCGGCGTTCGTGTGCGCCTGCACCCGGTACGTGTGCGCCTCGACCAGCTGCGGTCCCTCGCCGGCGCGTGCCTTGTCAACAGCCTGCCCGAGTACGGCGAGCAGCCCGGCAAGGTCGTTGCCATCGGCCCGTTCTCCGGGGACGCCGTACCCGATCCCCTTGTGGGCAATGGAAGGCGCGACGGTCTGCTTGGACAGCGGCACCGAGATCGCGAACCCGTTGTTCTGCACGAAGAAGACGACCGGCGCCTTGAACACAGCCGCGAAGTTGAGCGCCTCGTGGAAGTCACCTTCGCTGGTCGCGCCATCACCACACAGCGCCATCACGACGGTGTCCTCACCCTTCAGCCGCGCCGCATGCGCAACGCCAACCGCGTGCGTCAGCTGCGTCGCCAGCGGCGTCGATTGCGGCGCGACGTTGCGGGCGTACGGGTCGTAGCCCGAGTGCCAGTCACCACGCAGCAGCGTCAACGTCTCGATCGGGTCGACGCCGCGGCTCACGATCGTGACCGTGTCGCGGTACGTCGGGAACAGCCAGTCCCCGTCGGCCAGCACCATCGAGGCGGCGACCTGACAGGCCTCCTGCCCGTGCGACGACGGGTAGACAGCCAGCCGGCCCTGCCGGACCAAGGCGCTGGCCTGATCGTTGATCCGACGGCCCTTGATCAACTCAACGTAGCCATCGACGAGGGCTTGCTGGGTCGGCAGCTGGTACGACGAATGGTCGTGCAGAACCCCGTCCTGGTCGATCAACCGGACTGGTTCTTTGGAGGGGAGCAGTTGCTCCTCGACGGTAGTCATGGGCCCTCCAGGCGCAGGAGACGGACGGTGGCCACATCGTCGTACTTCTGGCCATTCGGATCCAGACCTGGGAAAATGCCGAGACAGATGGTTACGGTCGGCCGAGTTTGGAGTGCAAATGTCCGAGGACGAGATCCCGCATCACGCCGGACCTGGACGGATGGTCATCGCTCCGGCACTCGACGAGATCGACCGGCAGATCATCGAGGCCCTCGGCCGGGACGGACGGCTCTCGATCCGCGCCCTGGCGGAGCAGGTTCACATCTCCCGCGCCAACGCCTACGCCCGCGTCGAACGCCTCACCAGCACCGACACCATCACCGGCTTCACGGTCACCGTGGACCCGCTGAAGTTAGGCCTCGCCACCTCGGCGTACGTCACGCTGAGTCTCCGCCAGAGCTCCTGGCGCTCCCTGCGCGAACAGCTCCAAGCCATCCCCGAGATCAAGCACATGGCCCTGGTCGGCGGCGACTTCGACGCCATCCTCCTGGTCCGCGCCGCCGACAACGAGGGCCTCCGCCGCGTGGTCCTCGAAAAGCTCCAAGCCATCCCAGAAGTGCTGGGCACCCGCACCGCCCTCATCTTCGAGGACCTGGGCACCCTCTAACACCCACAGGACTTCCGAACCACCAGCTCCGTCGGGTAGGCGGTCGGCTCACCAACCGTCCCCTCAACCAACTGCCGAACCACCTCAGCAGCCATCCGCTCCACCGGCTGCCGCACCACCGTCAAAGGCGGCCACGAGTACTCCGCCTCCGGCGTCCCATCAAACGCCACCACAGCCACATCCGCCGGCACCCTCAGTCCCGCCTCCCGCAAGGCCCTCAGCAACCCGATCGCCTGCAGGTCCGAACTCGCGAACACAGCCGTAGGCCGCTCCTCCAGCCCCACCAACCACTGCCCCGCCAGGTACCCGCCCTCGCGCCTGAACCCCACCCTGATCGCTGGCCCATCCGGCAGCCCTGCCGCTCGCAGCCCTTCCCGCCAGCCCCGCTCCCGTTCCGGCACTCTTCTTCCACCCTCACCAATCACCAGAGCGATGCGGGTGTGCCCGTGGCCGGCCAGGTGTTCGACGGCGGCTCGTGCACCCTCGCGGTAGCGCGGGCTGACTGAGCTCACACCTGGCAGCAGTCGATTGACGACAACGACGGGCACGTCAGCGCCGGACAGGTCTGGGGCTTCGGTTGGTGTCACTAGCACTAGCCCGCTCACCTGGCGTGCGAGTAGCTGTGCGACCTTCGTGCGTTCGGTTTCCGGGTCACCGTCAGCACTGGTCTGCAGTACGACGTACCCGCGTTCGGCGGCCGCCTTGTCGATCGCCTTGGCCAGTTCGGCGAACAGTGGGTTCCCGCCATCCGGGGTGATCAGTCCGAAGGTCTGCGTGCTCCCGGTCCGCAGTGCCCGAGCTGTCGCGTTCGGCCGGTAGCCGAGCACGCGGATCGCCTCCAGCACTCGTTCCCGCGCCTGCGGGGACACCGCGCGCGGCCCGTCGTTCACGACGTAACTCACGACCGCAGTACTGACACCGGCGTACCGGGCGACGTCGTTGCGCGTGACTGGGGACGACATGAGCCGATCGTAACGACCGTTGACCGCTTACCCGGACCGTTGTTAGCCTCGATCTACACGAGTAGATCTCCACGAGTAGAGAGAAGGCAGCCGCCATGGCCCGCCGCTATGCCGTCGCCGGAACCGGCTCCCGAGCCCGCGAATACGTCCGGGCGATCTTCCAGGACCACCCCACCGACGCCGAACTGGTAGCCCTGCTCGACCCGAACCCCGGCCGTCTCGCCTTCCACCAGCAGTACGTCGAAGAGCTCGGCGGCCACCAACTCCCGCAGTACGGCGCCGACGACCTGGAGCGCATGGTCAAGGAGCAGTCCGTCGACCGAGTGATCGTCACCAGCCCCGACTACACCCACGCAGCCGTCGTCTCCCGGCTCCTCCGAGCGGGCGCCGATGTGATCGTCGAGAAGCCGCTGACCATCGACGCCGAAGGCACCCGCCAGATCGCCGCGGCGATGGCGGAGTCCGGTAAGACCGTCGTCGTGACCTTCAACTACCGCTACTCACCCCGCAACAGCGCACTACGCAAGCTGATCGCGGACGGCTCCATCGGCACGGTCACCAGCGTCGAGTTCCAGTGGGTGCTCGACACCAGGCACGGTGCGGACTACTTCCGTCGCTGGCACCGGCAGAAGCAGAACTCCGGCGGACTCCTTGTCCACAAGGCCTCTCACCACTTCGACCTCGTCAACTGGTGGATCGCCTCCGAGCCGGCCCGGGTCTTCGCCTCCGGCGCCCTGTCCTTCTACGGCGACCAGAACGCCGCAGCCCGCGGCCTGGGCCCCCGCCCGCCGCGCGGCACCGTCGACGACTGGGCTGACGACCCCTGGCTCCTGGACCTCCGCCACGACGACTCCAACCGCCGCCTGTACCTGGAGAGCGAGAAGTACGACGGTTACCTCCGCGACCAGGACGTCTTCGGTCCGGGCATCACCATCGAGGACAACCTGGCCGTCATCGCCGAGTACACGAACGGTGCGCGGCTCAGCTACTCCCTGAACGCCCACGCCCCCTGGGAGGGCTACAAGGTCTCCGTCAACGGTACCGAGGGCCGGGCCGAACTGGAGGTCGTCGAACGCGCCGCAGTGATCGACGCCCACATCGACCCGAGCTATCCGGCCGGCAACCTGATCACCGGCGACATCCGCTCCGACGGCGAACGCCTGGTGCTCCAGAAGCACTGGACCGCCGCAGTCGAGGTGGAGATCCCCCGAGCCGCCGGCGGCCACGGCGGCGGCGACCGCCTCCTCTACGCAGACCTCTTCCAAGGCCCCGGCAACGACCCACTCGCCCGCGCCGCCGACATCAACGACGGCATCAACGCAGTAGCCGTCGGCATCGCCGCCAACCAGTCCCTAACCACCGGCCAACCAGTAACCGTCGCCGACCTCAACCTGGGTTAGCTACCCGAGCCACAACTGCAGCCCGGAGACCCCGCACAACGTCCCCGCC
>NZ_SMKA01000306.1 GCF_004348455.1 Kribbella albertanoniae | reverse complement strand
CGGTTCTACCAGGTCGGCGGGCATCAGGGTGCGGGCGAAGATGGCGATGCCGAGGCCGGCGCGTACGGCGGCCAGTACGCCGTTGACGCCGCGGACTATGCACGTGATTCGGCAGGAGCGGCCGGCCTGCTCCAGGGTCTGTACGCCGAGGGAGCGGCTGAGGCTGGGAGCCTGGTAGGCGACCAGTGGGACCGGGCCGTCCGGAGCGATCCGCGTACCGGCGATGCCTGCCCAGACGAGTGGGTCGCGGCGGACCAGGCGGCCGTTGGGCTCGTAGCCGGTGCCGACGGAGTGTTTGACGTAGGCGAGGTCCAGGTGGCCGGACTCGACTCGGCGGAGCAGGTTGGGGCTCTGGGCGACGGTGAGCTCCAGGTCGATGCGCGGGTAGAGCTGGCGGAAGTCGCGGAGGATCCGGGGCAGTGGCGTGAGGGCGAGATCGTCGGTGACGCCGAACCTCAACCGGCCGCGCAGCTCCGAGCCGGTGAAGTAGCCGGCCGCCTCCTCGTGCGCGGCCAGGATGGTCCGGGCGAAACCGGCCATGGCGTCGCCGTCGGCGGTCAGGGTGACTGTGCGGGTGTCGCGCAGGAACAGCGGTCTCCCCACCGCGGCCTCGAGTTTGCGGACGTGCTGGCTGACCGTCGGCTGCCGGATCCCCAGTCGCTCGGCCGCCTGGGTGAAGCTCAGCGACTGGGCGACAGCGAGGAACGTCCGCAGCTGGTCCGGGTCGTACATCGATGGACCTCCTATCACGGGACGCAATAAGAGTAATAGGAGTAATTCGCTGTCGGAATTCAGGAGTGATCGACCAGGATGGACATGTCCTCCCCTGACCACCCACTCGTGTAGGGAATCCTTTTGACCACCCGGGCCAGCGGTACTGTCCGTCCCGACCCCGCCATCGACACCCACAGCCACAGTCACACCCACCGAGCCACCACCAGCGAGCCCTTCCGCCGCCCGGGGTTCCGCGAAACCTTCAGCGCCCTGCAGGTGCGCAACTTCCGCCTCCTGGTCAGCGGTCTGCTGGTCAGTTCGACCGGCGGCTGGATCCAGCGCATCGCCCAGGACTGGCTGGTGCTGACGATCACCGGCAGCGCCACCGCGGTCGGTATCACCACCGCCCTGCAGTTCCTCCCCACCCTCCTGCTCGGTCTGTACGGCGGCGTCATCGCGGACCGGTTCCCGAAGCGGAAGATCCTGCTGGTTACCCAGACCACGATGGGCGCGGCGGCCGGCGTGCTCGCCGTACTCGCGTTCACCGGCCAGGTGCAGGTCTGGCAGGTCTACACGATGGCCCTGTTCCTCGGCCTGGCCACCGCGGTCGACAACCCGACCCGGCAGTCGTTCGTCACCGAGCTCGTCGGCCGCGACCGGGTCCGGAACGCGATCAGCATGGTCTCGTCGACGTTCCAGCTCGGCAGCATGATCGGTCCGGCGCTGGGCGGCGTACTGCTCGGCACGCTCGGCACCGGCTGGGCGTTCGCGATCAACGCGTGCACGTTCTTCGCCTCGATCACGGCGCTCACCATGATGCGCGAGAGCGAGATGCCCGCGCGCAAAGCGGCCAGACAGACCGGGCTGCGGATCCGTGACGGACTGCGCGACGGCCTGCGGTACGCGTTCCACGAGCCCGCCGTCCGCTGGGCGATCGCGCTCGTCGGCATCTACGGCATGTTCGCGATCAGCCTGCCGGTAACCCTGACCGCATTCGCGGACCGCGTCTTCCACACCGGCGCCACCGGGTACGGCGTACTGAACTCGGTGGTCGCAGTTGGGGCCTTGGTCGGCGCGTTGCTGTCGGCGCGCAGGGTCCGGCCGACCCGGCTACGCAACCTGGTCGGGATCGCAACTCTGCTGACGATCACCCAAGTGCTGGCAGCGGTCCAGCCGTCACTGTGGACCTTCATCCCGGTGCTGGCCGCAATGGGGATGGCCACGCTGATGTTCCTGACTGCCTGCCAGTCGATGGTGCAGCTGACCACGCCGGACGGTCTGCGCGGCCGGGTCTCCGGTATCTACAACCTGGTGTTCATCGGCGGCGGCGCGATCGGCGGTCCGCTGGTCGGACTGATCGCGCAGAACTTCGGCGCCCGGATCAGCCTCGCGCTGGCCGGCCTGGTGCCGGCGATCGCCACCATCCTCATCGGTCTCCGGCTCCGCCGCGACGGCCGCTTCCGGGTCGTCCTGGTGCGCACCCGCTCCCCCTGGCACCAGGTCCCGATCCGCCTCGCCCTCGAGCAGAACACCATCCAACTGTCCGCCCCGACTCGCGTCGAGCATCCACCAACCAGCACTGCACACGTCAGGTGGTCAGGTGACACCCACCGCTGCGCGGCCGACGGACGGCCACGCCGCAATCGCAGCCGGCTGCGGCGATAACGCCGTACCGCTGACACGAGACGGTCCCCCGAAGGCAGCCTTCGGGGGACCGAATCTTCTTACGGAACGTTGATCACGCCGACCGGCGGGACCTTGACCGTGCGGGCGCCCTTGACGCCGCCCAGGATCACTTTGCGCAGAGCGACGTTGTTCTTGGTGTTGCCCTCGAACAGCTTGCCCTCCGGGTTCGCCTTCACCTCGACGAAGTACTCGCCGTTCGGCAGGTTGGTGATGTCGAACGACTGCCCCGGCCGGAACTGCTCGTAGGTGTCACCGGATCCGACGTCCAGGACCTCACGCACCGACAGCGACGTGTGATCGCCACAGGCGGTGTGCAGGTCGGTGTTCATCGGGTGCCAGTTGGCGTTCTTCACCGTGTAGTCGATCGAGTCGGTCGCGGCCAGGCAGAAGGCTTCCTTCTGGCTGCGGACGACCTCGGACTGCTTGCCGTTCAGCAGGCTGTAGCGGGCGAAGTCGGTGAAGTGCCAGTGGGTGTGGCCTTCGCGCGGGTCCCACTCCATCGTGCCGGTGTTCTGGTACCCGATCTCCTTCCCCTTGTCGTCGTAGAAGTACTGGTACGCGTCCATCAGGTCCTTGCCCTTCTGGCGGAATCCGTCCAGCACCAGCGGTGACGGTCCTGCGTTCCACACCGTCGCCGAGAAGGCCAGGAAGTCCTTGCCCGCATCCGGCGTGCCTGCCTCACCCGGTGCGACCTGAATCCCCCAGGCCGGCACCGAGACCAGGTCCGGCTTCGGACCCTTCGGCGTACTCGCCTTGCCCTTCGGGCGCGCGGCATGTGCCTTCAGCGCGGTGCCCTTCTTGCCCTCCACCTTCTTGCCCTTGGCGGCGATGCAGCCCTGGACAGGATGCCCAGGGTCGCAGTGGTCCTCGTGCTTGACCGTGACGTTCAAGGTCACCGACGACTGGTTCGCCGGGATCTTGAAGTAGTCGCGGAACTTCTTGTTCACCGAGACCGTGGCCTTGTACTTGCCCTCGGCAATCTTGACCGGCTCCTGACCCCACCAGGCGGTGTTGACCGACCAGCCCTTCTGCACTCCCCAGACCGCACCTTGGGTGAACGGGTTGGCACGACAGTCGTCCGGGTACGGCGAAGTGGCCGGAGCATCGGGCCGGGTCCGCGAACCCTCGCCGTTCAGGCACAACGTCTGGTCCTGGTCGAGAACCTTCTTGCCCGCAGCATCGGTGAACGTGATGTGCAGGAACTTCGACAGACCGCCGAAGTCGGTGACGAGCCCCTTCGGCATCGCCACCGCCTTGCCATTGATGATCCGCTGGGCAACCACCGGCGACTTGTAGTTGGCCCGCGTCGCGCGCACCTCGATCGGTGCGTTCCCGGCCACCAGGTGGGTGCCGAGATTCAGATCGACGCCCTGCTCAGGGTCGCCGGTCAGCGTGATGTCAGTCGCCGGCGCAACCAGAGCCAGCGCGGGCCTGGCGGGCACCGCCTGACCTGCAGCCGATGAACTGGTCGCCGCGATGGCGACCAGACCGGCAGCACTGGCTGCCGCGATCGCCGTTCGCACGGCTTTGTTCGACGTAATGATGATGGAACCCCCTCCACATCGGGCCGGGTCCTCACGAACCGGCCTCTGTGCGTACGACGCGCAACCCCCCACCGAAGGTTGATCACAGTCGCGTGCCATCCGTGTCACAACCGGCACTCACAGTCATCGGACCTGAATACTTGACGATGTAAATTAAGCGACCCTACGCTCGGCCCCGTGAACAGACGCCGTGTCACCACTGTCCTGGCTGCCGTCGCTCTGGTGACGACGACAGCCGTGATGTCCCCAGCCGACGCCGCCAAGCCACTCGCCGTCCAGGACCCTCGCCCGGTTCCGGCGAAGTACCCGCAGCTCGCGGCCAAGCCCTATCTGGGCTGGAGTTCCTGGAGCCTGCAGTCGACCAACTACCCGGGCGTGAACCCGGATGGTCCTGGCAGCTTCATCAGCGAGAAGAACATCCTCGCCCAGGCCAACGCGATGGCGACCAAGCTCAAGCCGTACGGCTACGAGTACATCAACATCGACGCCGGGTGGCAGGACGGCGGTGACGAGTACGGCCGGCCGGTCGCGAACCTCAAGCGGTTCCCGCGCGGCATGAAGGCGGTGGGCGACGATATCCACAAGCTCGGGCTGAAGTTCGGCATCTACACCGTGGTCGGTCTCGGGATGGACGTGTACCGCGAGGGCAACACACCGATCCACGACGCGCCCGGCTGCTTCACCCGCGACATCGTCTACCCGGACCTGCGCAAGACCAACGGCTGGGACGCGGCGTACAAGATCAACTACGAGAGCCCGTGCGCACAGAAGTACGCCGACTCGATCACGAAACTCTTCGCTTCGTGGGGCGTTGATTTCATCAAGATGGACGGCGTCGGCCCGGGCTCCTGGAAGGGTGCGCCGGACGACCCGAACCACAACAACACCGAGGACGTCGAGGCTTGGTGGCGCTCGGTGCAGAACGCCGGCCGTCCGATGCAGTACACGCTGTCGTGGTCGCTCAGTCACCGGTACGCCGAGGTCTGGAAGCAGAACTCGAACGGCTGGCGGATCGACACGGACGTGGAGTGCTACTGCGACACGATCGTCCGCTGGGACGGTTCGGTGAAGCAGCGCTGGTGGGATCTGCCGCAGTGGATCGACGACGCCGGCCCCGGGCACTGGAACAACCTGGACGCGATCAACGTCGGCGTCGGCGAGATGGACGGCCTGAACGAGGCCGAGCGGCAGAGCTACATGTCGTTCTGGGCGATCAACGCGGCACCGCTGTTCGTCGGTGACGACATGACCAAGCTGGACGCGTACGGCCTGAAGCTGCTGACGAACCGCGAGGTCATCGCGATCAACCAGTCCGGCAACCCGGCCCGCCCGCTGAACCAGGACCAGCTGCAGCAGACCTGGTACGCGAAGAACGCCGACGGCAGTGTCACGGTCGGCCTGTTCAACCTGGCCGAGACGCCGGCCACCGTCACCGGTGACTTCGGGCAGCTCGGCATCAACGGCAAGGCGACCGTCCGCGATATCTGGGCCGACCAGAACACTCGCAATGTCGTCGGCTCGGTCAGCGCGAACCTGCCGGCGCACGGTTCGAAGCTGTACAAGATCACCCCGAACGATCGCCCGTCGGTGAGCATCCCGGCCGACCTCACCGCGACCGACGTCAGCCGCACGACCACCTCCCTGACCTGGCGGCCGAGCACCGGCGCGTCGTCGTACAAGGTCTATGCCAACGGCAAGCAGGTGGCGAGCACCTCATCCACGAGCGCTGTGGTGAGCGGGCTGCTGCCGCAGACGCAGTACACGTTCACGGTGAAGGGCGTCGACGGCAGCCGTACGTCGGCAGCAAGCGCACCGATCACGATGTTGACCGCGAAGAACGGCGGGCCGGTGCGGTACGAAGCCGAGGCGGCCACCAGCACCCTCACCGGTAACGCCAGTGCGAACGGCTGCACGCTGTGCTCGGGCGGGAAGAAGATCGGCAACATCGGGTACGACGCCTCGGTCACCCTGAACGGAATCACCGTGCCGACGACCGGGACGTACCTGGTGAAGATCGCCTACACCGACGGCGATACCAGCCGGCAGAGCATGCTCACGGTGAACGAGGGTGACAGCTACTGGGTGAACTACCACGGTCTCGGCGACAACGACTGGGGTACGCCGCAGGTCGTCTACCTGCCGGTGAAGCTCACCGCCGGGTCGAACTCGCTCAAGGTCAGCAACCCGTCCGGCTACATCGCGGACATCGACTGGATCACTGTCTAGCTGTTAGATGATCGACGCGGTGCCGCCGTCCATCGTGATGACGGCACCCGTCACGTAGCTCGCTTTGGGTGAGGCGAGGAAGATCGCGACGTTGGCAACCTCGGCCGGATCGGCCGGCCGGCCCAGCGGGATGTCGGCCACCATCTCGGTCAGCAGCTCGTCGCGCGGCCGGCCAGTCGCGCGGGTCGCGGCGTCCAGGCGGTCGTCGATCCGGCCGGTCAGCGTCAGACCCGGGTTGATCACATTCACCCGGACCCCCTGCCCGGCGTACGCCTTGGCATAGCCGACGGAGGCGAGCATCAGGGCCGCGTTCGCAGCGCCGCCGCCGATGTGCAGCGGGTTCGCCGCCTTACCACCCGAGCCGACCACGTTCACCACGGTGCCGCTGCCGCGCTCGGCCATCCCGCGGATGACTGCCTCGGTGGCGTGCATGTAGGTGAAGTACTTCGACTCCATTGCATCGTGCAACGACTTGCTGCTGAGCTCGTCGACCGGGATCTGGCGGGCGGCTCCCGCGCAGTTGATCAGGATGTCCGGTACGCCGATCTTCGCGAACACCTCGGCGGTCGCGTCCGCGTCGGTCAGGTCGGCGAGCTCCGGAATGAACTCGAGTCCCTTGGCCGCCAGCTGCTCCCGGGCGGCGCCGAGATTGACCGGGTTGCGCGAGATCCCGAAGACCGTCGCGCCCTCCCAGGCCAGAGCTTCGACACAGGCCAGCCCGATTCCCTTGCTGGCTCCCGTGACGACGGCAACTTTCCCGGACAGTTGCAGATCCACTGCATTCCTCCTCGATGCTTCTGGCAACGAATTGAGATTTTCCCTTGGGTGGGCTTGAGCGGCCCAGTACAGTGAGTGACTAGATCGACACTCTTTGTTTCGACGCCAGATGCCGTGAGCACCAGACGCCGGAGGGACCCGTGCCGACCATGTCAACTTCCCATTCGCCACCGGCCTCGAGAACCACTTCCTTGAGGTCGATTCTTCACCATGACCTACCGGCTTCGCTGGTGGTCTTCCTGATCGCCATACCGCTCTCGCTGGGGATCGCCGCAGCATCGGGCGCACCGCTGATCGCCGGCCTCGTCGCCGCGGTCGTCGGCGGTGTGGTCGCCGGTGCCCTCGGTGGTTCACCTCTCCAGGTCAGTGGCCCTGCTGCGGGCCTGACCGTTGTCGTTGCGGGCCTCGTCGGCCAGTTCGGGTGGGCCGCCACGGCCGGCATCACCTGCGCTGCCGGTGTGGTCCAGATCCTGCTCGGAGTCACCCGGATCGGGCGGCTCGCGCTTTCGCTCTCCCCCGCTGTCGTGCACGGCATGCTCGCGGGCATCGGCGTCACCATCGCCGTCCAACAACTCCATGTCGTCCTCGGTGGTCAGGCGCAGAGTTCGCTGATCGCCAACGTGGCTGAGCTTCCCGGCCAGTTGGTCGCACACCATCCACACTCGGTGCTGGTCGGTGTGCTGACCGTCGCGATCCTGCTTGTGTGGCCGCGACTGCCCAAGGTCAACGTGGTGCCGGCGCCGCTGGTCGCGGTGGTCGCCGTGACGGCGCTGGCCGCGCTCTGGATGCCCGATGTAACCCGGGTGAACCTGCCGGACCAACCGTTGCAGGAGCTGATCCTGCCGGCCATCCCGGATGGCACGCCCGGCCAGATCATCGCGGCGGTGCTGACTGTTGCGCTGGTCGCGAGCGTGGAGTCGTTGCTCTCGGCCGTTGCCGTCGACAAGCTGCACAACGGCAAACGCAGCAACCTCGATCGCGAGCTGATCGGGCAAGGTGCCGCCAATGCGGTCTCCGGCGCTCTCGGTGGGATGCCTGTGACCGGTGTGATCGTCCGGAGCTCGACCAACGTCGCGGCCGGCGCCAAGACGCGCGCCTCCGCGATCATGCACGGTCTCTGGATCGCGGCGTTCGTCCTCGCGGCCGGCTCGATGCTCGAGCTGATCCCGATGGCAGCGCTGGCCGGGGTGCTACTGGTGACCGGGCTGCGACTCGTGCAGCTCGCCCACATCCGCACGTTACGCCGCCACGACGAACTCCTCGTGTACGTCGTCACCGGCGCCGGCGTCGCCGTACTCGGACTGGCCGAAGGCGTACTGATCGGCCTGGTGCTCGCGATCGCGCGGGTGCTGTATCGGTTGTCGAGGGCAACGGTCACCGCGACCGAGGAGGACGGGCAGTGGACCGTGCAGATCCGCGGCACCCTCGTGTTCCTCGGCGTCTCGTCGCTGATCCGGACGCTGCGCTCCATCCCGACCGGTGCCCGGGTCCGCGTGGACCTTTCGGTCGATCACCTCGACCACGCGGCGTACGAGGCAATCGAGGACTGGCGCCGCGGCCACCTAGCCCGCGGCGGCTCGGTCGAGCTGAACCGGATGGCGTTCCGGGCCGCGCTCGGCTCCGCCCCCAAGCGCCGGCTGCCCTGGCAACCCCAGGTGATCGCGGAGCCGGACCAGCGCGCCTCGATGCTCGACGGCATCCGCGCGTTCGAGGAGTCGGCCGATCACATCCGGCCGATGCTTGCCAAACTCGCGGCCGAAGGCCAGCGGCCGACGCAGCTGTTCATCACCTGCGCCGATTCGCGGATCGTGCCGAACCTGATCACGTCCACCGGCCCCGGCGACCAGTTCTGCGTGCGCAACATCGGCAACCTCGTCCCGCCGAACGGCTCGGACAGCAACTCCGTCGACGCCGCGATCGAGTTCGCCGTCGAGGTGCTCGGCGTCCGGTCGATCGTGGTCTGCGGGCATTCGCACTGCGGTGCCGCGGCGGCCGCGTTGCAGGCGAAGACCCCGGCTGGCACCGGCCTGCAGAACTGGCTGCGCCATCTCGAGCCATCGGTACGGCGGGCGGTCGCGATGCCCGACATCGTCGATCCGGCCACCGGGGTGAAGCTGTCGCCGGCCGACAAACTCTCGGTCGCGAATGTCGGCGTACAGCTGTCGAACCTGCGCAGCTTCGCGTGTGTCCGGAAGGCCGAGGACGAAGGACGGCTGGAGCTGATCGGGCTCTGGTTCGACATCGGCGCGGCCGCGGCCCGGCTGGTGCTCGATCGTGAGCCCTACCTGGTCCGCGCCGACGAAGAGCTCGCCACCGCGGGCCGCCGTACCGTGCGCTGAGTTTCGATCCCGGCGCCGCCCCCTCGTGCGGTGCCGGGATCGAAAACCATGAGCAGTGGGATCGCCAGAGCGATCGCCACCAGCCCGTCGAACCAGTAGTGGTTGGCCGTCACCACAACCACCGCGAACGTCAGCACCGGATGCGCGATCCACAGCCAGCGCCAGCGGGACGTGGAGATCCGGATCAGCACGACCGCGATGAGGAACGCCCAGCCGACATGCAGACTCGGCATCGCGGCGAACTGATTAGCCAGTCCCGCATCGGCATCCGCGCCGTACATGGACTGCCCTAGTACGACGCCGGTGTCGACCCAGCCCGGCATCATCCGCGGCGGCGCCAGCGGGAACAGCAGATGCCCGATCAGCGCGAGCCCGGTCAACGAAGCCAGCGCCCAGCGAACCTGCCCGTACACCCCCGGCCGCCGGATCATCAGCCAGAGCAGGACCGCCGCCGTCAGCGGGAAATGCACGCCCGCATAAAAGAGGTTGGCCCCCTCGGCCAACCCCGGAACCCGCAGCGCACTCCCCTGCACCGCCGCCTCACTCGGCAACCCGACCGCGCGCTCCCACCCGATCAGATCCACCGCATGCCGGTACGCCGATCCTGCGTGCTCGGCCGACACCAGCCGCCCGAGGTTGTACGCCCCGAACAGCACAGCCAGCAGCCCGGCCTCCCGCACGATCCGCCGCACCCCTCCGCGCCGCGGATCCACCCCGACCCGTTCCAGAGTCAGCTGCGCCACGATGACCCCCAAACCGAACGCTCGTTCTCTGAGATTCCACTCTAAGAACGGTCGTTCGTTTTTGCAGTGAACGGGGTCACACTTCGGCGGTCTGCCCGATCGGTCAGCTCACCTGGGCAGGCGAAGCCACGAACGTGTTGCAGGCACTCACGTCGGCCTTGGTGAAGCCCTTCCGGCTCCACGCCCTCCGGGTCGCTCCCTGCCCGTGGTCGCTGTTCGGGTCGGTGTAGTGCGCGTACGTCTCGCTCCAGACCCGCACCCACTGGGCGCCGATCGGGAACGTCGGGCGGATCGACGCGAGGAACGCGCCGCTGAGACAGTCCGCCTGTAGCTCGATCCGCCGCGTCTCCTGCAGCTGAACGTCGACCCCGTTCAGCTTCAGGTTGCGCTCGTCGTGCGCCTTCGAGATGCCGGTCAGCGCCTGGATGTGATGTGCGTACTCGTGCGCGATGAAGAAGACCATCAGCGCCCGGTTGGCGGCCCGGTTCTCCTTCTCGTAGTCGAGGTCGGGCTTCGCATCCATGTAGATCGTGCCGTCGCAGTAGTAGAGCTCCCCGTCCGGCATGTCACACGCCGAGTCGGGCGACTGCCCCAGCAGGACGACCAGCCGCGGCGGCCTGAACGTGAACCCGGCCTGGCGAACCACCGGCGCCCATGCCTTGTTGAGGCAGGCAACCAGGTGGGTGTAGTAGGCTCGCGCGACCGCCAGCGAGGTCATCCCACCCGCGGGCTCCTTGCACCCGGACGGCGTGAGCTTGC
>NZ_SMKA01000305.1 GCF_004348455.1 Kribbella albertanoniae | reverse complement strand
GGGTTGGGCTGCGGCGATGGTTGCCGGCGGCTATGACGCGGGAGGTGCTCGGGTGGTGGCTGGCCACTCGGGTCGGGTTGTTCCTGCTGTCGATCTCGGCGCCGTTGCTCTTCAACCGCGGGACTGAGTATCCGGATGTTTGGCGCGCGTGGGTGCAGTGGGATGTCTGGCATCTGAAGGCGCTGGCGGAGTTCGGCTACAACAACGGTGAGCCGTCGCAGGCGCCGCTGGCCGCGTTCTTTCCCGGTTTCCCGCTCCTGGTCCACCTCGTGCACTTCACCGGCGTCGGGTACTTCGGCGCCGGCATCGTCGTGTCGGCCGTGGCCAGTGCGGTCGCCGGCGTCTACCTCGCCCGGCTCGCGCAGTACGAGTTCCCGGAGCTCAAGGGCCTCGGTCCGAATGCGGCAGTGGTCTGGTACGGCGCTCCGGTCGGAGTGTTCCTCGCGGCTGGGTACACCGAGGCGCTGTTCTGTGCCTTCGCCTTCCCCGCCTGGCTCGCCGCCCGGCAGGGGCGCTGGGCCCGGGCCGCGATCTTCGTCGCGCTCGCCGCGACGGTCCGGGTCTCCGGGATCTTCCTCGCCTGCGCCCTCGTGGTCGAGTTCGTCACCTCGAAGAAGCGGGACTGGCCGTCGGCTCCGTGGCTGTTGCTGCCGGCCATCCCGGTGCTCGGGTTCATGGCCTACCTGAAGCAGATCCACGGTTCGTGGTTCGCCTGGCAGGAGGCGCAGGAGAAGGGCTGGGCGCGCGAGTTCACCTGGCCGTGGGACTCGCTCATCCACACCTGGGATGCAGCCTCGCGCGGCCATTTCGCAGGGGAGCGCAGCGACTGGACGTGGATGTTCCGGGCCGAGCTGGTCACGCTCGTGATCGGTCTGCTGCTGCTCGCCTGGCTGCTCTGGCGCCGCTCGTGGGGCGAGGCAGCCTGGGTCGCAGCCACCGTCGGTGCCTTCTGTACGTCGTTCTGGATCTACTCGCTGACCCGGGCGACGCTGTTGTGGTGGCCGCTCTGGATCGGCCTCGCCGTCGTCGTCCACCGCCATCGCTGGCTCGGCCGGTTCTATCTCTGCCTGGCGATACCCCTGGCCGCGATCTGGGCGGCCGGCTTCTTCACAGGTCGCTGGAGCGGCTGAGTAGTTCCCCTCAAGACCAGAGCCCGGTCGCGCGCGTAGCGTGAGCGCATGGACACGCAGACGCAGTCGATCGGCAGGGTGATGCTTCAGGCCGCGTATGTCGGTCTGGCCGTCGGCCTCCTGTACGCCGCCCTGTTCCAGCTCGGCGTGCCGCTGTGCCCGCCGAGTGCCGAGGACTGTGCGATCAGCAGCTTGGGATCGCTGTTCGCCGTCCAGCTCGGCGGCATCGCGATGGCGCTGGCACTGCCGGTTTTCGCCGTCAGGACGGGGCTGAAGCCACACGTCATCGTTCCCACGACGGCGGCCGTCGCGCTGCTCAACCTGATCTGGTTCGTCGCCTCGCCACCGGCCGGTGCGGGGTGGGATCTGATGGCCGGGTTGCTGCAGGTCGTGGAGCGGCTGCGGTGAGTTTGTCCGCCATGTGGACTCTTTGGCACGGAAGGCAACCCGTCGGCGATTCCGGCCGTCGATAGGGGTGAAGGGGTGGCAGTCCGGGCGGGGACCGCCACCCCTCCTCAATTTCCGGCGGAACCTCTCAGGGGCAGGCTCCGCCGGGTTTTACCTGCTTTAGCCGTAGTTGCGGTCGATCGACTGGGACGGCGTCGGGCTCGGCCGGGTCTCCGCGACCCGCTTGTCACTCGGATGCGTTCCGACCTCGATCCCCTTCAGCGTCCCGAGCAGCTCGAACTCAGCCAGCGTCACCCCGTCGGCACCAGCCGGCGCCAGCACCAGCCGGTACTGCGTATAGGCCTTCGGCGACGAGATGCTGAACGACCGCGTGTACGACGTCCACGGCCAGGTCACCCCGGTCCGCTTGTCGACCGTCGCCCAGGTGGTCCCGTCGTTCGACCCCTCGAGCACCCAGCTGGACGGCGCCGTACCGGTCGTGCCGTTGGTGAGCGTGTACATGCCGACCGGGCGGCCCTGCTGGAGGGCGACCGTCACTGTGGGCTTGTCACCGGTGAGGGTGACCTGGGTCTTGGTGTCGTTGTCGGTCAGCGCAGCAACATCCGCTGAGCCGGTGACCACCGCGCCCTCGTCCGAGGTGGAGTCCCGCCAGGTGCTCGGGTCCTCACCGGGCGTGGTGAGCGACGGCGGGGCGTCGTTGCGTCCGGTACCCCAGTTCGACGGCTTGTCCGTCATCTCGAACTCGATCTTGCCGCCGCTCGCGATCAGGTCGTGCGGCAGGTCCGTCGACGTCCACTTCTTCCCGTTGATCTGGACGCCCTTCACGTACACGTTCTTCGCGCTGTTGTCCGGTGCGCTGACCACCAGTTTCTTGCCGCCCGGCAGCCGCACGGTCGCCTTCTTGAACAGCGGCGAGCCGATCGCGTACGACGGCGAACCGACCTGCAGCGGGTAGAAACCGAGCGCGCTGAACAGGTACCAGGCGGACATCTCACCGTTGTCCTCGTCACCCGGATACCCCTGGCCGATCTCCGAACCCAGGTACAACCGCGACACGGCCTCGCGGACGAGCGCCTGCGTCTTCCACGGCTGGCCCACGAAGTCGTACATGTAGGTGATGTGGTGCGACGGCTGGTTGCTGTGCCCGTACTGACCCATCCGTACGTCGCGCGCCTCCAGCATCTCGTGGATCGTGCCGCCGTAGCCACCGGGGTGCAGCGCATCCTCGGGAGTGCTGAAGAACTCGTCGAGCTTCTTGATCAGACCGTCCCGGCCGCCGTAGATCGCGGCCAGCCCGGCGCCGTCCTGCGGCGTCGAGAACGCCATGTTCCAGGCGTTGGTCTCGGTGTAGTCGTGGCCCCAGTCGCGCGGGTCGAACAGATTGGGCGAAGTGCCCCACGAGCCGTCGGGGTTCTTGCCCTGGAAGAAGCCGACCGTCGGGTCGTAGAGCGTGACGTAGTTGCGGGCCCGGTTGAGGAAGTACTTGTAGTTGTCCAGGTACTCCTGCTTGCGCGGATCGCTCTTCTTGGCCTTGACGTACAGCGCCTTCGACATGTTCGCGATGCCGTAGTCGTTGATGTAACCGTCCATCGACCAGCTGAAGCCCTCGCCGGTGCTGTTCGCGGTGTAGCCGTGGAAGGTGGACAGGTCCATCCCCTTCCGGCCGACGTTCTGCGACGGCGGTACGACGGACGCGTTCTTCACGGCGGCGTCGTACATCGCCTGTACATCGATGCCCTTGATCCCCTTCAGGTAGGCATCGGCGAAAGCCACGTCGGACGACGTACCGACCATCAGGTTGGCGTAGCCCGGTGAGGACCAGCGGGAGATCCAGCCGCCGTCCTTGTACTGCTGGACGAAGCCGTTCACCAGGTCGGCGGCTGTGTCCTGGGCGAAGAACGAGTACGCCGGCCACACCGTCCGATAGGTGTCCCAGAACCCGTTGTTCACGTAGGTCTGACCGGTCACGATCTTCGAGCCGGTTGTGGTCGGGGTGTCCTCGCCGACCTTCGGCGACGTCGGTGAGGCGTAGGTGATGACCGGCTTGGACTTGGTGCCGGTGTTCTCCGAGCCGTTGTTCGGGTAGAGGAACAGGCGGTACAGGTTCGAGTAGAGCGTGGTCAGTTGGTCAGCGGTCGCACCCTCGACCTCGATCGTGCGCAGCTTGGCGTCCCACAGTGCCTGGGCCGCGTCCTTGACCTTGCCGAACTTCGATCCGGCCGGCAGCTCCATCTCCAGATTCTTGCGAGCCTGTTCGGTGCCGATCAGCGAGGTCGCCAGGCGCAACTGCACCTGGGTGACGTTGGGGTCGAACCCGAAGTAGCCACCGACATTCGCGCCGCCACCGTTCGACAGCTTGCCGGAGGCAACCACCTTCTGGTCGACCACGCCGTACACGAACAACCGGCCGGCGCCGGTCGACAGCCCGCTCTTCACATCGCTGAAGCCGGTCACCACCCCGGTCTCCGGGTCCAGCGTCAGGCCGCCCTCGTTGGTCACGTTGTCGAAGACCAGCGACGCGCCACCCTTCGGGAAGCTGAACCGCAGCATCGCCGCGTGGTCGGTCGGCGCGATCTCCGCGGCGTTCCCGTTGTCGAACTCGACACCGTAGTAGTACGGCCGGGCGACCTCGTTGTCATGGCTGAACGACCACGCGCGGGCGGCCCGGTTCGCGGTCGGGGTCTCCGCCGTCGACGGCATCACCTGGAAGGTCTGCCGGTCACCCATCCACGGGCTGGGCTCGTGGCTGATCGACAGCGCCTGGATCGTCGGCTTGTTCTCGGCGTTGTTGCCCTTGGCGTAGTCGTACAGCCAGGAGCGGGAGCCGGCGTTCGTCACCGGGGTCCAGAAGTTGAAACCATGCGGTACGGCGGTCGCCGGGAAGTTGTTCCCCCGGGAGAACCCGCCGGTCGCGTTGGTGCCCCGCGTGGTCAGCGCCAGGTCGGACGGATGCTTGCTCGCCGTCTTCTGCGCCGCGGAGTCCGGGTTGATGGCGGCAGCGATCCGGATGTCGTCGACCCAGCCGCGGAAGTCCGCCGGGCCGGTCGGCTTGTCGTAGCCGACCAGGATCCGCTTGATCGTCTTACCGGCCGCAACCTTGCCGAGGTCGGCCTCGATGTTGTTCCACTGGTTCGTGGACAGGCCTTTGGCGTCGCCCTGGCCGCGCGGACTGAGCCCGAAGCCGTGGTGATCCTTGGCCCGCAGATCGCTCAGGTAGGTCCCGTCGGCGAACGCCAGGTCGAGCGCGGCGTACGTGCTCGGGTAGCTGAGGTCACCCTCGACGTGCTCGGGGAAGATCTTGTACGACAGCCGGGTGTCCCGTCCGACCTTCAGGTCGACGTCGGAGACCTTGTTCCAGGTGTAGCCACGGCCCTCGGCGGTCTGGCGCCCGGCGTACCGGAACGACTTCACGCCGGTGAAACCGACCCGGGTGCGGGCGTTGTAGGCGCTGGTTGGGCCCGAGTCCAGCCGCGACTCGGCGACCGGACCCGGTGGCGGCAGCGGGTCGCCGTTCGACAGGTACCAGTCGGCGAGCTGGACGATGTTCTCACCGTGGTTGAGCGTGACGTCGAACTTGAAGAACTTGTACGCCGTCTCGTTCGCGAAACTGTATTCCTTGGTCTGGAACCGGTTCTCGAAGCTCTGACCGGTCTGCGTGTCGAGCACGGTCCAGTCGGTGCCGTTGTTCGAGCCCTGCACGGTCCAGTTCTGCGGGTCGCGGCCTTCGGCGTCGTTGGCCGAGGTGAGCGCGTACTTCCGGATCACGACCGGCGCCGAGGTCTCGTAGTTCAGCCAGCCGGTCTTGGTGAAGACCAGCCACTTGGTGAACTTGTCCCCGTCGGCGGCGTTGGAGGCGATCTCACCGCCGCCGGTGTTCTCGCCGCTGGCGGTGATCGTGGTGACCTTGTCCATCTCGCTGCCGCCGACGCCGGTCGGGGTCGGGCCCTGGACGCCGCCCGCGCGGGGCTTGCCGTCCGGGCCGGTCTCGACGGTGTCGGTGTAGCCGGGCTGTGGCTGCCCGGACTCGAACGAGGTGAAGAACGAGGCCCCGCTCACCACCGGCTCGTCGTGGGTGGCCGAGGTGTTCGGAGGGACGGCATGCGCTGACGTCATAACTGGTGACATTGTCACAACTAGCCCGAGCGACGCGACGACCCCGAGTGCCCTGCGTTGGTAGTTCTTTGGCGCTTGCGGCGCCCAGGCACGCACCTCGCGGCAGCGGAGGAACAGCCACGATGGAAAAGCATCGAGGCCGCTCCTCCGCCACCACGATGCACGCACCTGACCACCGCAATCACTCAAACAACTACCAACGCAGGGCACTAGTGGGCGGCGGAGATTCATCCACGCTCCTTGCACGGCCGGCCGGCGCGACAGCCTGGGCTGCTGCGACGGAGGGTTTACGCGGCCCCGATGACAAGGTTGTCAGCCCGCGTCCGGGGTGATCTTCCCCATCTTCCTGACGCTTGGTCAAGGCCTCGTCGCGGACGGTTCCCGGCTGCCTCTCAGTTGCCCGCTCGGCGTAGGTTGATCGCTATGGCGGAACGGGTGCTGGTCACGGGTGCGGCAGGCTTCATCGGGCGAGCGGTGGTACGCGCTCTCCGGGAGCGGGATGTGCCGGTGACGGCCGTGGACCGAGAGCCGCCGGACCCCACGTGGGACGAGGGCGTGACCGTGGTGACCGGGGACCTGGCCGACCAGGAGGTTTGTATCGGGGCCTTCGAGACCCGGCCGACCGCGGTGGTCCACCTGGCCGCACTGACCTCGGTGCTGCGCTCGGTGGACGCTCCGATGGCCACCTTCGCGCAGAACGTCACCATCACCCAGGTGCTGCTGGAGCTGTCCCGGGGCAGCGGTGTGGACCGGTTCGTGCTCGCCTCGACCAACGCGGTCGTCGGCGACGTCGGTGCGGCGACCATCACCGCGGATCTCCCGCTGAGCCCACTCACGCCGTACGGGGCGACCAAGGCGGCCGGCGAGATGCTGCTGTCGGCGTACTCCGGCAGCTACGGGCTCGCGACCGCCGCACTGCGGTTCACCAACGTCTACGGGCCGGGCATGTCCCACAAGGACAGTTTCGTACCGCGGCTGATGCGCGCAGCGCTCGCCGGCTCCGGAGTGCAGGTGCACGGGGACGGCCAGCAGCGCCGGGACCTGGTCTACATCGACGACGTGGTCAACGCCGTACTGCTCACGCTGGAGACCGGGTACGACGGTCGCGCGATCATCGGCTCCGGCCGGTCGGTGTCGGTGCTGGAGATGGTCGAGGCGGTCCGCGCAGTCACCGGCAAGCCGGTCCCGGTCGAGCACATCGACGCACCGGCTGGTGAGATGCCCGCCGTGATCGTCGACATCACGAATGACCTCGGGTACGCCCCGACGGTTTCGCTCGACGAGGGCCTTGCCCGGACATGGCAGTACTTCCAGCAAGCGTGAGGCGGCACTGGCTGCTGGGAGTCTTCCTGGTCGCGGGTACGGCGTTGCGCGTGCTGGCGACGGTCGCGTACCAGCCGGGGATCATCTATGTGGACTCGCAGCAGTACCTGAACAACATGGAGCTGCTGAGTCCCGACCAGCTCAACCCGATCGGCTACTCGATCGCGCTGAAGCCACTGGTCGCACTAGGCGGTACGACGCTCGTCGTCATCGTGCAGCACCTCGTCGGACTGCTGCTGGGGGTCGCGGTCTACGCGCTGGCGCGGCGGCTGACCGTCTATCGCTGGCTGTCCGCTCTGGCTGCCGCACCGCTTCTGCTGGACGCCTATCAGGTCCAGATCGAGCAGAACGTGATGGCGGAGACGCTGTTCGACGCGCTGCTGGTCGGCATCCTCTGGCTGCTCCTCAGAACGCCAGGCTGGAAGGCAGTGGCCGCCGCTGGCCTGCTCACAGGTGCTGCGTTCGCAGTCCGGGCCATCGGCCTCACCCTGCTGCTCGCTGTGGTCCTCTACCTGGTGGTGGTCGGCCGACGACGACTGCTGCATGTGGGAGTAGCCATAGCCGGTTTTGCAGTCGTCTTCGGTGCATACGCCGGGTACTTCCATGAGGAGACCGGCCGCTGGGGTTTCACCGGCGCGGGGAGCCAGGTGCTCTACGGACGGACCGCAGTGGTCGCGGACTGCAGCAAGGTGTCGCTCAAGGCGCTCTGCCCGAAGGAGCCGCTCGGCCAGCGTCTCGGCGTCGACCAGTACGCCCACAATCCGTTGCCAGCCGGTACGACGGAGGAGCAGGCGACCGCGTTCGCGCACGAGGTGATCCGGCAGCAGCCGCTCGACGTCACCTGGGCCGTGCTCAAAGACTTCGCCAAGGGTTTCGCCCCGACGCGGACCACGGCTCCGAACGACGTACCGCTGAGCCGTTGGCAGTTCCAGCTGACCTATCCGAACCTGCAGGATCCCAACACCGCCGCCTTCGCCGTGAAGTACGGCGGGCAGGAGCCGCAGGTCGCGCACACACCGGCCGCCATCCTGCGGGCCTACCAGCTGAACGGGGGATACGCCTCGGGCGCGCTGCTCGGCCTCGGCCTGCTGATCGCCCTTGCAGCCGTGGCCGGACTCGGCCGCGCGAAGGACTCCGGGCTGCGCTGGGCCGCTCTCTTGCCAGCGGCGGCAGGTGTGGTGCTGCTCCTTGGTTCCGCCGCGTTCGAGTTCTCCTGGCGCTACCAGCTCCCGGCGCTCGTGTTCTTCCCACTCGCGGGCGCGATCGGTCTGAGGGCGATCCTGGGCAAAGACCAGGCTCGACCTGCACTCGCGGCCTACCCGGATGCAGTGGATGCCCAAGCCAGCAAGGGATTCACGCGCACCTTCGCCCCGATTGTCGTGGTGATCGCCGCCTACAACGAAGCCGGCGGAATAGGCCCGGTACTCGCGAACATGCCCCGCACCTGCGCCGGCCTGGAGGTCGACGTACTGGTGGTTGTGGATGGCGCGACGGACAACACGGCCGATATCGCCAGGCAGGCCGGGGCTTCCGTGGTTGTTGCCGAGAGCAACCGTGGTCAGGGCGCCGCGCTCCGCCTCGGATATCACGTTGCTGCGAACGGTGGAGCGCAGTACATCGTGACCACCGACGCCGACGGCCAGTACGACAACGACGAGCTCGGCGTACTCCTCCAGCCGATCCTCGATGGCCAGGCAGACTTCGTCACCGGATCGCGCCGACTCGGTGCGGAGGACGCCGACAGCCGGCTCCGCTGGCTCGGTGTCCGGGTATTCGCCGTACTGGCGTCGATCCTGACCAGGCACCGGCTGACCGACACCTCGTTCGGCTTCCGCGCGATGCGGGCCGAGCTGGCGACCGCAGTCACGCTCCGGGAGCCGCAGTACCAGTCGTCGGAGCTTCTCCTTGGTGTGCTCGCTCTCAAAGCGCGAGTCGCCGAGCTGCCGATGACGATGCGCCGCCGCGGCGACGGGGCCAGCAAGAAGGGCCCAGGACTCGTGTACGGCGCGAACTACGCGCGCGTGATGAGCACTACGTGGCTGCGGGAGTACGTACTGCGACGGAATCGGCGGCCGGCTTGGCGAACACCCAGTTGTCGAACAACCAGAACTTGACCACGAACAGCGCGGCGAACGTGAAGAAGTACGAACTGCTGACCAGCAGGGTCTGCCAGAACAGCGAGTCGATCCAGGCCTGCGCCGCCTTGTCGGTGAGGCTGGTCACCACGGCGGCGACGGCCGCGTTCCCGACCACGATGATTGCGTACGGCAACATCTGGCCGCGACGGCCCCAGGCCCAGCGCCGGCTGAGCAGGTAGTTCGGGATGCCGCCGGCGATCCACGCGATCACCGTGGCCAGCAAGGGCATCGCGCCGAACCAGTAACACAACGCGAAGGCGACCTGACTCACCGCGGTCGAGATCACCGAGGATGCCGAGTACTTCGCCCACAGCAACATTCGGCTCCGGCGCAGACCGAAGCGCGCCGCGAGCCTTCTGTGGATGCGCACGGCATCCATTGTGCACCTCGCCTCCAGCGGCCGGATTCATAGGTAATTGCCAGCGTTCTCGAGGTTGCAGAAGCAGCCTGGCGGGATAGGAATGAAAGGGAGAGCCCCTAACCCCTGACGGAAGGCGGCGAGCGCTGTGCGCGTACTCGTCCTGGGCGGTGACGGCTACCTGGGGTGGCCGACCGCGTTACATCTGTCCGACCGTGGCCACGAGCTCGCGGTCCTGGACAATTTCGCCCGCCGCGGTTACGACCGTGAGCTGGGCGTGCAGAGTCTGGTGCCGATCGAGGACCTGGACACCAGGGTTGCCGTCTGGCAGCAGGTGTCGGGGCGGAGCATCACGCCGTACGTCGGCGATCTGCTCGACGCGGACTTCGTCCTCGAGGTGGTCCGGGAGTTCGCGCCGGACGCGATCGTGCATTTCGCCGAGCAACGGGCGGCGCCGTACTCGATGATCGACCGGCAGCATGCCGTCTACACCCAGCAGAACAACGTCATCGGCACGCTGAACCTGATGTACGCCGTCGCCGAGATCGACCCGGCGATCCACCTGGTCAAGCTCGGCACGATGGGGGAGTACGGCACGCCGAACATCGATATCGAGGAAGGCTGGCTCGACGTCACCCACAACGGGCGCACCGACCGGATGCTCTATCCGAAGAAGCCCGGCTCGTTCTACCACCTGAGCAAGGTGCACGACTCGCACAACCTCGAGTTCGGCTGCCGGGTCTGGGGACTGCGGGTCACCGACCTCAACCAGGGCGTCGTCTACGGGCAGCAGACCGACCAGACCGTGCTCGATCCGCAGCTGGCGACCCGGTTCGACTACGACGCCGTCTTCGGCACGGTGCTCAACCGCTTCGTCATCCAGGCCGTGCTCGGCGAGCCGCTCACCGTGTACGGCGCCGGTGGGCAGACCCGGGGCTTCCTGGACATCCGGGACACCGTCGAGTGCATCCGGCTCGCGGTCGAGAACCCGGCCGACGCGGGCGAGTTCCGGGTCTTCAACCAGATGACCGAGAGCTACTCGGTCCGTGAGCTCGCCGACAAGGTCGCCGAGTGCTTCCCCGGCCCGGTCCAGGTCGAGCACCTGGACAACCCGCGGGTCGAGCAGGCCGAGCACTACTACAACGTCAAGCACACCGGCCTGGTCGACCTCGGCCTGCAGCCGCACCTCTTGTCCGACACGCTGATCGAGTCGATGTTCAACATCGTCGCCGCCCACAAGGATCGAGTCGCCCCCGAGGCGTTACTGCCGACAGTCCGCTGGCAGATCCCCGCGTCAACCAGCTCGCCCACACCCCCACCCACCCGC
>NZ_SMKA01000304.1 GCF_004348455.1 Kribbella albertanoniae | reverse complement strand
CCCTGAACCACCCCGCGCCCGCCCCCTCACGCCTACCAATCCGAGCCGAACGCACCCACTACCCGTCCGTCGGTACGGCCGACGCCTCGGACCGCCGGGAAAATCCCGTCGCTAGCGGCCAGCACGAAGCGCCGCGAGGATCTCCTCGGCTGAGATGGCCGCTGTCAGTTCGATGGTCCGGTAGGAGCCTGGTTCGATCAGGTGCAGACCGCGACCGGGAAGAAGACTGCCCATCCACTGCGCGAACTCGGCAGCCGATTCCGCGTCCGCAGGATCGAGGCTCACAGCTTGCCTCGTCCCGCTCAGAGCCACCCCCAACTCCCGAGGCGCCGGCTCCAGCGGAACCAGAGCCTCGAGCGCCATCGTCGACCCCTCAACACTCCCCCGGCCGATGCGAACTCCAGGCCACCGTCGCTCCAGCGCCTCGGCGAAATCGTCCACCTCCAGCGCCCAGCCCGGCTCCTCCAACGGCGCGACCAGGTATTCCGCCATCAGTCATCGTCCTCTCGCCGCACGGTCACTTGTCCAGGGATGTCCAGCCGCCGCATCCGCTCCCGAAAGTATGCAGCCGCGGTGGCATCGTTGGTGATGATTTCGAGTCCTTCGACGGGGTTGCCGTCGTCTCCGATGACGGCGCGGTACTTGAGAAGTTGATGATCGTTCTTCTCCTCGGCGATCTTCCGTAGGAACGGCGGCAATGACTCTGGTCGGTAGAACGACCGCTCAGAGGAGGGAGCAACGTACTTCGCATCCTGCGCGCGCCTGAGCAGGTCGTCCAAACCGTCGGCCCAGGACGCTCGCGGTAGGTCCTCGTCCGACGTCAGTCGATACTCGACGGGGCCGCAGTGCTTGCGCTGAAAGTCGGCCTCCGGGCTGTCTCCGACCAGTAACCGGATGCGGCCGCTCCCTGCCAACCGCTCGCGATACTCCTTGAAGTTCGCTATCACCTTCGATGCTCTCTCGCGAGCGAGCGGTGGGAGGTTGATGTCTACGACGAGGGGTTGGGGTTTGGTGTCTTCGGGGTAGTCGAAGGTGGCTTCGATGGTGCTGGGGGTGATGGTGAAGGTGGCGTGGTCCCAGGACTGGGCAGCGGTTTCGGCCATGGCTTCGAGGAGGTTCTTGAGGGGTTCTTCGAGGTCGATCAGGAACTCGTGGTCGGCGAGGAGGCGTTCGTTGCGCTTCTCCTCCTCCTTCTCTTCCTTCTCGGTGCGTTCCTCGATCTCGAACTCGCCGGTCTCGGTGACGACGATCTCGACCTCGAGGGGTTCCTCGGGGTTGGGGTTCTCCTCGTCGTCCTTCTCGTGCTCCTTGCGGAACTTCTCGAAGGCTTTGCGGGCGACCGTGATCAGTGGTGGTTCGTTGTCTTCGGCAACTTCTATGTCCTCGAAGGTCGCGGTGAGGCGTTTGGTGCGGCCGCGCTCGTCGCGCTCGACCACGTCACCGGTCCCACCAGTCGCCCGGTTCCGGTCCGCCGAGTCGGACGACGGCCGCGCCGTACCGGAACCTCCCCCGACCAACCGGTCGGCCCACACCCGCGCCTTCGGCGGAGCCATCGACAGGTAGTGCGCGGCCGCCTCACAAGCACGTGCCGCCGCGTCCAGCTGATGCGCAGCCACAGTCGCACCACCCTGCGCCGCCACAGCCGCGTTCTCGCGGCATCGGACAGCCATCCGCTGCAGGTGCAGCAGCACCTGCGGTACTTCGTCCAGGCAGTCGACCAGCCCACGGGCCACCCGCTGCAAGTCCGAGGGCATGTGAGATCAGATCTGGTCGGCGTAGCTCTTGCATCCGGCCGAGGCGATCTCCAGCGCCTCCGCAGCCTGCTCCACGGCCTTCCCCGCGGCGTCCAGGATCTCCGAGATGTCCCGGTCCACCCCGGTCGCCGTACCAGCGATCAGGCTCTCGACCTGCTGGCTGTGCTGGGTGAACCGCAGTTTGAACCCGGCCAGCCCGCCCGCTGCCTGCTTGGCCTCCATCGAGACCTGAAACAGCTGTTCCTTGAGCCGCTGTACGTCGGACACCTGAACCACTCCACTATGTCAGTTGCGCTTCTTCGGCAGCACGATCGCCGTACCGGCCACGACTACCGGTACCAGGACCGCGAGCCACCAGGGCAGCCCTGCCGCCATCGCGACCACGACCAAGCCCGCACCGCCCCATCCCCACCATCGAGCGCCTGGCAGTCTGGGCAGCCCCAGTACTCGTGATGCGGCCAGCATGGTGACCGCTCCGATCGCCGCCGCCTCGACACCGGCCAGGAACGAACGGGTGACGATCCACACCAGCACGAACCCGACCAGCGTCAGGACGGCGCTGATCGTACGACGTTTGCGCCGCTCCTGGAGCGCACGCCCCTCTGCTCGGACAGCCTCGAGCTGGTCGACCGCCTCCCCCAGCTGCTTGGTCAGCCGAGCAGCTGCGGATTCCAGGTCGCTCAGACCGCGGATTTCCGGGGACGGGATGTTCACTCGTCTCCCGTCAGCCGGCAGCCCAGCACGCTGCAGACTGATCGCTGCCTTCTCGGCCAGCCCGTTCAGCCGCTCTTCGACCTGTCGGCCGCGCTCTGCCATCGCAGCGGCCTCTGCCTGCGCTGCGGCCTCTGCGCGGGACTTGGTGGCGGTCAAGCGGTCCTGCGCCTGCTGTGCGTCCGCACGGGCGCCAGCGACGATCCTCAGGGCGCGTGCGTAGTTCGTCCACTGCTGCTGTTCCGTCTTCATCGCCGCACCAACTCCACAGCCCGCTCTACCTCGTCAGACCGCAGAGCAGCGAACGGTACGACGACCTGCGCCTCCGGATGCAGCCCGTCCCACAGCAACCCGCGATGCGGTTCCGAAGCCCACCGCACCAGCGGACCGCACACCGCACGCACACCGTCTTGCGGATGCCGCAGGAACAGGTGCGTGGCGACGTTGGCCCGGCCATAGCCGAGGTGTTCGGTGCAGACGTGCAGTCTGTTCCACCAGCCGAAGGTGATGAGCCCCTGCGCCGGACCGTCGCGCACGATGTCCTGCAGTGCGTTGGCCGGGCTCTCGAAGAACCCCTCTGCGTGCAGCTGCATCCGCGGCACTCCGTGGAAGCCGAAACCGAGCAGGTACGTCTGCCCGCTGACCTCTCCGTCCCGTAGCGCATTCCGCAGTGCAAACAGCCGGGGCGCGATCTCGTCGTGCTTGTCGACGGTCTCCACGTCACAACCGAGCGACTGCAGCGCATGCACCAGTGCACCCTTGCCGTCCGCGACAGCAGGAGACGAGTCGGTCCCGTCCATGAAGATGAACCGCGGCGGCTCCACCGCAGCCGCAGCCGTCGACAACGCCAGTCCGGTCAGTACACCGAGCGCATCCGCCGGACCGTCGCCCAGAACCAGTACGCCGGCTCCTGGCTCGGGGCGGACCTCCACCTGCACCGGCTCCTCGGTGACTGCGATCGGCAGACCGGTCCACGGCCGTCCGAGCTCCGGCTTCACAGCAGCTGCCGTGTCCGTCAACCGCGCCGGCTCGGCCAGATGGAACACGCGGGGCGGGTGCACCGCCGTACCGGCTCGTTGCCACAGCTCACGCCGCAGGTCGTCCAGCACCGCCTTATCCGCAAAACTGACCAGCACATGCTGGTTGTCATCCGGTGAGCCGAAGTTCGCGTTCAACACCGCCTCACCGCGGAACTGCAGCTCAGCCGCCGCAGTGTTCCCACTGCGCAGAATCGCCTGTGAATCAGCCGGAGTGGTCTTCAGAGCGATCCGGTACGGCACCTGTCCGAAGATCGAGTCCCGCCGCGTCGACAGCCGCTTGACCCCCTCGATCGTCTGAGTCGCCAGTACGACGTGAACGCCGTACGCGCGTCCCAGCCGCACCAACCGCTCCAGCAGCTTGGCCGCCTCGTCCGCCAGCTCGTCGTCGTCCTCCAGCAGCACCTGGAACTCGTCCAGCACCACGAGGATCCGCGGCGGCCGGTCCGGGGCCGGGGCCAGCTCAGCGATGTCCGCGACGTTGCCGTGCGATTTGAAGATCTCGCTCCGCCGCGCCAGCTCGTCCGACAGATGACGCAGTACGGCGAGACCGAACGCCCGGTCGCTGTGGATGCCCAGCACGCGCACATGTGGGAGCCAGTGCTCACGCTCTCCAGCCGGACCGAGCGCAGAGAACTCCACACCGTGCTTGAAGTCGAGCAGGTACATCTCCAGGTCGACCGGGTCGTAGCGCGCGGCCAGTCCGTGGATCAGCACGAGCAGGAGGTTCGACTTGCCCTGACCGACCGCACCACCGACCAGCACGTGCGGCAGCGCCGGGTTGCCGCTGCGCAACCGCACCAGCGCGGGCGTGCGATCGTCGTACCCGATCACTGTGCCGATCTCGTCCTTGACCGGCTGCCACCAGGTCGAGCGGTCCGGCAGCGTCCGTTCGAAGTCGATGGTCGGCAGGACGGCGATCTCCGCCAGCTCGGCCACGACGTCACAGATGCCTGCGGCAACGTTCGCGTCGAAGGCCGGGTCCAGCTTCGCCGCTACTCCCGGCAGGGTCGCGGCCTCGACCTTGTCGCCGGTGACCACCACAGCGTCGAGCAGGTCGAGCAGTTGCTTCGTGTCGACGTCACTCTCGGCCGGGGACGACGGGTCGTGGTGGACGAGGAAACAGATGCCCCGCTCACCAGCTGTCGCAGCGAGCCGCAGCAGGTCGCGCTGCGCCAACTGGTCGATCCCCAGGGGGTAGTCGAAGAGCACGACCAGCCGGTACGGATCGGTCACGCGACCGGTCTCCCGGATCAGGTCCTCGAACCGCTTGTGACCGAGCTGCGCCTGCCTGCTGGCGCGCAGCGACGACACATCGACCAGTCCGGACAGAACTGAGTGCAGCTGCTCCGCAGTGTGCGTTGCCCTAGGCACCAACTGCGGGTACTTGGTAGTCAGGTGACCGAGCAGCCCCATCATGCCGGTCAGCTTCGGGTCGAACGCATCGATCCGCAGCCGGAACGGCTCGGCCGCTGCGACCAGCCGCAGCGCGACGCTCTGCAGCAGTCTGCGAGCGGACTCGTTGCGGTCCGCGGTCACCCTCCACCCGTTGGTGCGCAGCAGCGGCACGGCGACCGGCACACCGCCGTCCAACTCACCAAGCCGGATGTACGGCGGCACTCCCGCGCCCACGAGTTGCCGCGAACGCCAGCGCGCGTCGTTCGGCGGAATGGAGGCCAGGCCGGGCGCCAGGCGGTGCGCGAGCAGCCGCGCGGCCGGCTCGGCCTCTGCCAGCGCCTCGGCCGTCTTGGCGTCGACCTGCGCCCGGGACTCGCGCCGTGCGATCGCAGTCTGCTCCTGGAGCTGCCGGTGCTGCTGCACAGCACGTTGGTGCTCGCCCTGGGTCAGCCGACGCGCATGCTCCAGCAACTGCCCCAGCGCATGCTGGAGACCACGGATCCGTGCCTCCAGTAGCTCTGGTGCCGCGTCGTTCTGCCGCGCGGTCCGCGCTGTTTCTGACTCTCGCGCCGAGGCCGGTCCGGGCGCACTTTCCCCGTCAGGCTTCTCCGTCACGAGCACCGTCCTTCCACCTCTGCCCCGCGACCCCTACTGCCTGGACCAACTGTGTCACACCAGTAGTCCCAGTGGTCACTCCAGGCATCAGTAGTCTCACGCATCAGTCAGACGGCCTCAGTCGGGGGCGACGAGCTCCAGCTCGTACCCGTCCTCGTTGTGCAGGAACGCGGCGTAATGCTGCGGCCCACCGGCGTACGGATGCCGGTCGGCGAACATCAGCGTCCAGCCGTTGCCGGCGGACTCCGCGACGATCGCATCCAGCTCAGCGCGCGAGGCGGCGTTCAGCGCGAGGTGGTTCATCCCTGGGCGGAGCCGGTCGTGGACGTCGGCCGACATCGCCGGGCTCTGCTCGACCACGACGTAACTGCCGTCGGAGGCGATCCACGTCATACCGCCGGGCCAGCCGTCGCCGTCCTTCCAGCCCAGCCGATTCAGCACCCAGCCCCAGCTGTGCTGGGCGCGTTTCAGGTCCGGGACCCAGATCTCGACGTGATGCACTGCAGCAGCCATCGGAGCATTATCTGTGCTCGTCATCGGTGCCTGATTCAAGGGCATGGTTCGACACTGCCATCGAGATCGACCCCGAAACGATCAGCCAGACCAGCGCCGCGACCAGCCACGGCCACCACTCGCGACCCTGCGCGGCCTCGGCGACGCCCTTGCCGGACAGGCCGCCGGACGGTGCGAAGACAGCCACCATCAGCACCCGCGCGATCGCCGTCTGCCTGGTCATCTCTTCATTGTCGGAGCCTGCCGCGAACCCTGCAGAAACTCCTGCGTTTCGCGCCGTTTCGAAACTTGTCCGTGGCAGGGTCTACCGTCTGCGGTGACAGTCAAGAGATCGGGGGATTTCGTGAGCACCACCCGGATCGAAAGCACGGCGTACGGCGCGGCCGCCCTGGACCGCCTGCATGCCGTCGTGACGCGGCTCAAGGCCGATGATCCGATGGCGCCTGTCACCCTGCTCCTGCCGAACAACCTGGCCGGCGTCGTTGCCCGCCGGTACCTTGCCACGACGGGGATCGCGGGGTTGTTCCTCGCGACTCTCGAGAGATTGGCCGAGCAGCTCGCGGCCAGTGTGCTGTCACCACGCCGACCGGCCACGCGCCCGATCGTGGCTGCGACCTGGCGGACCGCATTGTCCAAGGCACCGGGTATTTTCCAAGACGTCGCCGATCATCCGTCCACGATCCAAGCGCTTGCCTCAGCCCATCGTGAGCTGCGCGATCTGTCCGAGCCTGCATTGGACAAGGTCGCCGGGGCCTCGGTGCTCGGCCCGGATCTCGTGCGGCTGCATCGCCAGATCAGGTCCGATCTCGGCACCGATTGGTACGACGAGACCGACCTGCTCCGGGCCGCGTCGGCACGTGTCGATGCCGAGCCGGAGATCGTCCGCGAGCTCGGCGCGCTCGTGCTCTATCTGCCGCAGGAGCTCACTCAGGCCGAGGCCGCCTTTGTCGAGGCGCTCGGGGCGGCCGCGGCCGATCTGACGGTGATCGTCGGATTCACCGATGTACGGCGGGCCGATCGGGCTGTACGTCGTTCGCTGGAGCGGATCGGGCTCGACCTGCCGACGTCGATCTCGCGGAACTATCCGGTCGCGACCGAAATCCTCAACGCATCCGACGCCGACGACGAGATCCGCTGTGTCGTGCGGGACGTGGTCGAGTCGCTGAAGAAGACTCCGGCGCACCGGATCGCCGTGCTGCATTCGGCCATCACGCCGTACGCGCGATTGCTGCACGAGCACCTCGCGGCCGCTGGGATCGCCGTCAACGGGCCGGGGACCAGGCCGGTGCACGAGCGGGCGATCGCGCGGACCCTGCTCGAGGTGCTTGCTCTCGTCGATCAGGATCTGCCACGAGCCGACGTCTTCCGCGCACTCGCGAACGCACCGACCCGGGACTTCACCGGCGAGCGCATCCCGGTGCCGCAGTGGGAGCGGATGTCGCGTGCGGCCGGTGTGGTGCGTGGCGACGACTGGGACACGCGGCTCGCGCGGTATGCGGAGTCGGAACGCCGGACGGCTGATCAGGAGGAGGCGGCCGAGGACCCGCGACCTGCTGCGATCCGCCGCGCCCTCGGCAACGCTGAACGAGCCGAGCGGCTGCACGCCTTCGCCTCCGAGCTCCGACGTTGCCTCAAGACCATCGCCGGTCTGGAGAGCTGGTCCGCGTTGGCCGACGGGGTTCTGGAGCTCTTCCGGGACCTGCTCGGTGACTACGCGTCCCTGCCGATCGAGGAGCAGTACGCCGCCGCGGCCGTGGAAGGGTCGTTGCGCGGGCTCTCCACATTGGACGAGCTCGGCACACCAGCGAGCTTGGCGGTGCTGCGCGACGTACTGGATCTGGAGCTGCAGCAGTCGCTACCGCGGGTCGGGACGTTCGGGACCGGCGTGCTGGTTGCGCCTCTGTCGGCGAGTGTCGGGCTGGCGGCCGACATCGTGTACGTCGTTGGGCTGTCGGAGGATCTCTATCCGGGGCGCGTGCACGAGGACGCGTTGCTGCCGCATCGCGTTCGGGAGGCCGCGGCACCGGAGCTGGCGTCCTTCCGCGATCGGCTGGACGAGAAGCAGCGGCATTTGCTGGTCGCGTTCTCGGCCGGCGCGAAGAGGGTGGTTGCGTCCTTCCCGCGTGGAGACCTGCGGCGATCGTCGCGCCGGTTGCCGACTCGTTGGTTGCTTGGCTCGATGCGGGAGCTGAGTGGCGACCACGCGCTCGCTGCGACCGCCTGGGACCAGGGTGCGTACGGCGATCGGCTCCGGACCTCGGCGTCGTACGCGGGATCGTTGACTACGGCAACCATGCCGGCGAGTGAGCAGGAGTGGCAGGTGCGGTCCGCCGCGGCCGGCCTGTGGCTGAGTGATCGGGTGCTCGTGCGGGCTCGGGAGATGCTGCGTGGGCGCGGGTCTCCGGCGTTCACGCGGTTCGACGGCGATCTGTCCGGCGTACCGGGGCTGCCGGAGTATGCGGTGGAGGATCGGATCGCGTCACCCACGTCGTTGGAGGCGTATGCGACGTGTCCGCATGCGTACTTCGTCGAGCGGCTGCTTCAGGTGGAGCCGCTCGAGGCGCCGGAGGATCTGCTGGTCATCTCACCGATCCAGATCGGGAATCTGATCCACAACAGCGTCGACGCGTTCGTGTCTCGATTGGCCGGCTCGCTGCCGTCGTGGGGTGAACCTTGGTCGGACGAGCAGCGACAGTTGCTGCTGGCGGTCGGCGCAGATCTGGCCGACCAGTTCCAGGCGGAAGGGCTGACCGGTCACCCACGGCTGTGGCAGCGCGAGCGGCTGCGGATTCTCGGCGACCTGATGGTGCTGCTGGCCGACGACGATCGATGGCGGGCGTCGCGGGATGCGTCGGTGGTCGCGAGCGAGCTGCGGTTCGGGTTCGACGGTGAGCCGCCGGTGGAGATCCCGGTGCCGTCGGGGCGGGTGCTGCTGCGCGGATCGGCTGACAAGGTGGATCTCGGGCGCGACGGGACGATCTACGTCACCGATGTGAAGACAGGTGGGTTCTCGCGCTACGAGGGCATTGAGAGCGACCCGGTGGCGGGTGGGACCAAACTGCAGTTGCCGGTCTATGCGTACGCGGCGCGCGCCCGGCTGGGCGAACCTGACACCCCGGTCGAGGCGTCGTACTGGTTCGTCCGGCGTGGCGGCAAACGGATCCCGGTGCCGCTGACCCCCGAGGTCGAGGCCCGGTACGTCGAGACGCTGGACGTGATCGTTTCGTCGATCGCCGGTGGGTTGTTCCCGCCGAAGGCGCCGGAGATACCGGACTTCTTGTGGGTTCAATGCCATTACTGCAACCCGGATGGGCTCGGGCACAGCGAGGTGCGGGCGCGCTGGGACCGGAAGCGGCATGACCCGACGCTGGAGCGGCTGGTGCGATTGATCGACCCGGTGGTCTACGAGGAGGTGGGCGATGAGTGAGCAGTTGCTCGACGGGCCTGCCCGCGATCGGATCAAGACCGACACCGACGCAACGCTGTTCGTGGAGGCCGGGGCCGGATCCGGGAAGACGCACGCGCTGGTCGACCGGGTAACCACGCTGGTCCTGCGCGACGGCGTGCCGCTGCGGACGATCGCTGCGGTGACGTTCACCGAGAAGGCCGGAGCGGAGCTGCGAGACCGGCTGCGGGTCGAGTTCGAGAAGGCGCGGAAGGGCCCGGCCGGACCGCTCGCGGACGAAGCGCTCGACGATCTGGATTCGGCCTCGATCGGGACGCTGCATGCGTTCGCACAGCAACTGCTCCTGGCCCATCCGATCGAGGCCGGGCTGCCGCCACTGATCGACGTACTGGATGAGGTCGGGTCATCGGTCGCGTTCGAGGAGCGTTGGGCGGAGTTGCAGCAGCAACTCCTCGACGACGATTCGATCGCCGAGCCGCTGCTGCTCGCGATGGCGGTCGGGGTTGAGCTGAAGCACCTGCGATCGCTGGCGCGGCTGTTCGGCAACGACTGGGACCTGATCGACGAACGCGTCCTGGTGGACCCGCCGGAGCTCGTCGCGATGCCGGACCTGACCGGGCTGATCGCTGCTGCCGCCCAACTCGGTGGAGCCGTCGATTCCTGCCGGGATCCCGAGGACAGGCTGCTGCCGAAGTTGCACGCCATCCGCGATCTCGGCGTCATGCTCGAGGCGGCGACCGACCAGGAATCACAGCTGTCCTACCTGCAGGCCTTGCGTGGTCTGAAGGTCGGCAAGATCGGCCGCAAGGAGAACTGGCCGGACGTCGCGAAGATGCGTTCCGACTGCGCCGAGGTCGTCGAGGTGGCCGGCTCGCTGGTCGAGCTGCTCCTCGATGCTTGCCTTCGGCACCTTTCGCACTGGATCGCGGAGCGGGTGCTGGAGTCGGCCGAGGTACGGCGGGCCGAGGGGCGGCTGGAGTTCCACGACCTGCTGGTGCTCGCGCGCAACCTGCTCCGGCGGGACGCCTCGGTCCGGTCGGCGCTGCACGAGCGGTACGAGCGGCTGCTGCTCGACGAGTTCCAGGACACCGACCCGATCCAGATCGAGCTCGCGGTCCGGATCGCGGCCGGCGCTGACGGCGATGCTCCCGACTGGCAGGACGTCGAGGTTCCGGACGGCCGGCTGTTCGTGGTGGGCGATCCCAAACAGTCGATCTACCGCTTCCGCCGGGCCAACATCGCGACGTACCTGACCGCGCAGGACCTGCTCGGCGAGACCGTCACGCTGACCACCAACTTCCGCACGGTGCCGCCGGTTCTCGACTGGATCAACCACGTCTTCTCGACGCTGATCCAGCCGCAGGAAGCCGCGCAGCCGACGTACCACGCGCTGACGCCGCACCGGACGACCACGCCCACCACCGC
>NZ_SMKA01000303.1 GCF_004348455.1 Kribbella albertanoniae | reverse complement strand
AGTCAACGTGGAGCACGCGCAGCGCAGCGAGCATGAACGACGTTGACGCCATCCCGCACGCCGGCTTCACAATCACCGCCCGAGGAAACCGGGACCACAGACCGTGCGGTCACTCCATACCGTCTAATCCAAGCAATCCGAGCCGCAGCCCCCGGCCACGTCCGCATCATCTTCTTCAACGACCCCACCCTCATCAACGAAGGCCTCACCACCGAATGGCCCGCCCACGACAACCACCTCCACCTCCGCTACTGCGAAAAAGTCCACCCCAACTCCCTGTACACGTGCTGACCCACAGTCACTGCAGGAAAGTTGTACGACTCTGGCGACCCGTACTCCGTTCGGGCCCGTAGGCTCCTGAACGAGGACGAATCGGAACGTCGTGACGACCATAGGTTTGACGTGGATCCCAAAGACGGTGGGCGGAGCGATCGGCGTTGGAGTCCTCTTTGGGGTGGCCCTATTGGATCCGGTGAATCTGCTGACAGGTGGGAGTCTTTCGTGACTATGGCGGATCACGTCGAAGAGATTCGATTGAGCGCGGCGCGGGGGTTGGAGTTGGAGCTCAACTACTGCATGCCGCCGGACAGCCCAGAGGTCGGTCAGCGGGTTGAGTCGTGGTTTGTCGCGGCGACGGAGGCGTTTGCGAGTGAGTTTGTTCGCGAGTTCCCGCCTGGTGGGCTGCCTTCGGCAGGCCTGCGGGATCGCGCGGGCGGTCCGTTCGGTCCCGTTGGCTCGCGGTGGTGCTCTCTGCTGATCCTCGAGCAGAGGAACCGGAAAGTCGGCACCTCGCTGCGACCGTGGACGCCGAAGAACTGGTCGCGGTTTCTGTCGCTGAGTCCGAGTCTGTCCATCGAGATGTCAGCAAAGTTTTCAACGCTCAACGATTTTGGTCACGCAGGTCAGCCCAGCCTCACCCTCTCGGCATATCGACTGCGGACTGCGCCGCAGTGGTTGAACTTGTCGGCTCGCTATGTCGTCGGCGACCGCCGTACGCCGCCGATTCCGGACGAGACGGCCGAGGTCTGGTCAGCGTTCTTGCGTGCTGAGGCCGAGAAGTGGCCGCCGGTGTTCGGCTATCTTGCGGATGACTCGTTCGGCGCGGGTTCAACCAGAACACCGCTGGAGGCGATGAGTGCTCGCTTCCCGGAGCAGACGTTGCCGTTGGCCGACTCGGAAGTGCGTGGGTATTCCTGGGTGACGGTGACGTCGTCGGGTGTGCTGGAGCGGTTGGGCGGTATCGACGGCTTGCGCGGCAGTGGGGCGTTTCACGACATCACGGCCTTGCCGTCAGGTGGCGCGGTCTTGCAGGCAACCTCGCGGTTGGCCCAGTACGAGGGCGATGCTGTCAGGCAGGTGTTCGAAGCGTTGGGTCCGGTGCTGCCCGAGAAGGCTCCGTGGCCTGACGAATTCGATCGGTTCAAGCTGATCTACGAGGCTCCACGCAGCTAGGAGAGCGTGGCGGCTCGGTTGGTTGAGATGGTTGACGGGACCCGGGAGGTTTCACTCGAGGCAGTGAATACAAAACCTCTCCGGTATGAAGCCGGTGCGCGTCCATTTGGTTGGGTTACCGTCGGGATGATTCTCACCGTGCCCTGCAAGGAGGTTCAAGGCCGCATGCCTTATGTGCCGTCTGTGTCGCAGAGTTTCCAGGTCACGGTCCCGACCAGGGGCGCTGCTGAGGAATTGGCCGGCGCGCTGGCCGTTCGTGGGCATCGGCTGGTGGCCATCCGGGAGGTGGACCACTTCAGCAAAGATGCTTCGAGTTTCTGGTACGGCAAGCCATCGATGCGACCAGACGAGCAGGGGCAATGGGACGTCTTCTCCGTCGCGACAGGTCCTGTGCCTGATGCGGACGAGGATTGGTGGCGGGCGCAAGAGGACGAGGCGGTACGGCGACTCGCGGAGCGACTACACGGACGTACGGGTGGCAGTGGTGGCGGCGGCGGCACCGACCTCCTGCTGCGGACTTTTGCGCGTGAGGGTCTCGTGTACGACTTGGATGAGACGACCGTGTACGAGCGACGCTTGCTTGCCCTTGGAGACAGTCCGGGCAGGGCAGGAGCGCAGGAGGAACGCTCCGTCGACGAGGCGCTCCCGGACGGGCCCGGCGATGCCGTCGTACTGAGCGGGATCGACAGCGTGGGCTGGGGTGATCTGACCCATGCCTACGGTCCCGCATCAGACGTTCCGGAACTGATCCGAGGACTGGCCGCCAATGACGACAACTGGGATGACCTGCACACCGAGTTCGTCGGCTCGGTGCTCCATCAGGGCAGTACCTACAGTTCCTCGGCGCCGGCCCTGCAGCTCTTGGCCCAGTTGGCGATGGCCCCGCAGCTCGCGCCCAAGCGGAGGCTGGATCTTCTGTACACCCTGTTTATCGCCGCTTGCGAGGCGGCGAAGGCCGAGGCATACGGGTACAGGCCGGACGCCCACGACGTCCAGGTCCGAGCCGTCGTAACCGACGCAGCCGAAGGCCTTGTCCGGCTATGGCCGTCAGTTTCGCGCGCTGAGCAACGTATGCTGTTGCTCCTCGCGGCGCTGTCGCGCCTCAGGGTTCCCGAGCATCACCTGAGCGATCCCGCTAGCCGACTGGCCGCAGCAATGATTCGGGACGTGGACGAGGCCGAGGCCGCACTCATAGACTTGGCCAGCCGCAGCGAGGACCTCATCGAGCTCGCCAACGGCCACGCCCCGACGCGTTCTCGACTGACAGCTGCCCTGGAAACCCTGCTCTGGGAGCCGTGACGCTCATTCCGATCGAAAGCGACTCGAGATGTTCGAGCCGCCCTGGGGTGAGGTCAGTTCACGCCCGAAACCCAGCGGCCGCACCGATCACTGGGATCGGCCGGAACCGGCGTCGGGTGGGCATCGCGACTCGCAATAGGAATGCTGGGGATGGCCGTCAGCAGGGTGATTCTTCGTTGCCTGGCTCGAATTGGATGCGCTCCAGCAGAGCGTCGTCGTCTTGGCTGGGGAATCCGGCGGTGTCGAGGCGGCCGCGGAGCCAGGCGAGGAGCGTGTCGACGAGTGGGTCCTGCAAGGGCGGGCCCTGTTTGGCGTGGCGTGGGTAGACGATCAGTGGCCATTCATCGGGCGAGCCTTGGGTGAGCCAGCCCAGTACGTCGCCCTCGACCGTGTTGGCGAACGGCAGGAATCCACCGGGCTCCGGCCAGACCGCAAGTGGCTGGAATTCCGGATACTGCGCCCGCAGATCGGCGTACCCGTCGAGTGTCTCCTTGGCGTGGTGGACGAATCCGTGGCCGTTGGTGCGTAGCGGGGTGACGAAGTTGAGCCATTCCGACCAGCAGCCGGCGCCGTAGGTGTCCACCAGTTCGATGTAGTCGGTGGGGAGCTGGGTGCCTAGCTCGTCGAAGAGTTGGTCCCAGTTGCCGTCTCCCAGGTACGGCGTGGCCGGTGGCGGGACGAGTAGCCGGAGCGTGGCCAGGCCGGTGCCTTGCTTGAGCGCGGTGAGCCGGGTCTTCTTCGGGGTGGCCGCACGCCGTGCCGGTGGCGGCGGGGTCCATGGACCGGCGTCGAGCAGGAAGCGGCTGCGCTGCGCTGTGGGTGGTAGCGGGCCGAGTTGCTGGTTGCTGGGCAGGGGGACGCCGGTGCTCACTGCCGCGGCGATCAGTTCTGAGACTGGCATGTGGTAGTTGTGCCAGGGGTTCAACCCGTTGTCGACGGCGTCGCTGTCCATGACGACGACCGGCCATTGGTCGGGGTCGGTGGATGCTGCTGTGTCCCAGAATAGGTAGCTGGCTGAACGGGTCTCTCCCCAGGCGAGTAGTCCACCTCGCTTGGGGTGGAACGGCGGCGGCGGCGTGTGTGGCGGAGCCTCCTTCGACCGTGCCCGGCACAGCTTGTGGGTTTCCTTCAGCCATGCTCCGTAGTCGAAGCTGCCAGGCTCGGCACATGGCGTCTGAAGCCAAAGCCAGTCACCGATGAACAGCGGCCCGTGGTCGGTAGCCAGGGCCTTGTAGTCGGCAGGCAGGTGCAGGCCCAGCCAGGACTCCACCGCATCCCAGTCGATCGGTATCGGTATGGTCGCAGGCTCCAACTGTATGAACGGTAAGTCCATAAGATCGGATGATTCCACGAGAGGCTCTATTCCGCTGGCGTCGCGCGCGGTCAAGGCAGGCCGAGACGGGAGTAGAAGTGGATCGGATCCTGGACAGAGGGCAGTTGATCGAGCTGGTCACCAGGTTGATGGCTGGCGCGTATAACAGTGATGCCGGGCTGGATCGGGATATCGCTGTCTTCTCGGCGGCCGTGCCTCATCCGCGGGCTTCGGACCTGATCTATCACTGGGACGGTGAGTTCGATCGGGAGCCGACTGTCGAGGACATTGTGGATAGAGCATTGACCTACCGCCCCACGGTGTTGTAGCGAGACTGTGCCGGGTGCCGGTCAACTATGTCGGTGTCGACCTAACTTCAGCAGGGCGAGGTGGAGTGCCATGAGGTCCGAGTTGCCCATCGTCGGCCGGGGTATGGGCTTCTTCAAGGTGAACGTCGCGGTTGCGGCGGAGGCGTTGGAGCGATGGCGTCGGTCGCATGCGTGGTTCGCGAAGTGGCCTCCGGGGCTGGTCGTGGAGCACCTGGAGGGTGAGTTGTCGTCGGGGGTCGATCGGTTGCTGCCGTTCGGTCCTGAACGCGATCGGGAATTGCTGTGGGACTGCGGCGATGGACAATGGACGGCGTACTTCGACAGCATGCCGGCCTCCGATGCTGTGACGGCGGTGCGTGGTCTGTGCAGACAAGCCGGCTTCGAAGGCGTCGTGCTATCTGACCGCACGTCCGATTACGACGGCGGCCGGAACCTTCAATTTGTCCTGCACAAAGGCAAGGAGACGGTTAGAGCGATTGAGTCGCTGTGGGAGGGCAGTCGAACCTTTGAGACCTACGGCGAGCCGCTGTCGTTCGAGGAGACTGATCGATACACGCTTCGCCTGAAACGTGAACGTCTGACCTCGGACATGCTCGAACGGTACTGCGCAAACCTGGGTCTCTTTCCGTACCACCTGTCGTTCTACGGTCAGGCCGGCCATCTCCTGAGTGACGTGAGAACGGAATTTCAACGCCAGTCATTCAGGTTCTAATCAATCGCTGTATGTATCGTCCGTGAGGGGCGCGATGACAGGGCTCGACCGATATCTTCGAACCGAATTGCATTATGCTGCACTCGAGAATGATGTCGAGCGGCTCACTGGTCTTCTTGGCGACGGATGTGACGTCAATGCCCAAGATGTTCAAGGGTTCACGGCGCTACATTTCGCCTGTCAGGAGAATGCGGTCGACGCGGCTCGTCTGCTGCTCGATCGCGGAGCGTCTCTGGCTACTGAGAATCGCTTCGGTAATACGCCGTTGTTTGATGCAGTCTTCAACTCTAAAGGCCTCGGTGATTTGATATGTCTATTGCGGAGTCGCGGCGCAGATCCGTATGCCGCTAATAAGCATGGGCAGACGCCGGTCGGTTTAGCGCGTCTGATAGCGAACTATGATGTGGCGCAGTTCTTCGCCGATCTGCCGGACTGAGCATGGAACTCAGTTGCAACGTGACTGATTGCGGGGCTAGTCGCGACCGGAGCTTCTTCCGTGGAGGTCTAACCAACTGTGGATTCGGCCTACGCGAGATTCTGGCCGTGACATGACGAGTCTGGTTGAACACTTCGAGCGGGTTCTCGGGCCGATTCACGCGGGTTGGTCGCTTGACCCGGATGGAGCGGAGATGCCCTTTCAGATCGCCCGGTTCTCCGGTGGGTCTGACGCCGGTTCGGTTGGATACGCGACGCTTGGCCTGAGCCGCTACCCGCTGTTGTCTCCAACGTCGGGGCGCACTATCCGTCAAGAGCTCTTGATGCTGGTGCCGGCGGAGTCGGTGGCGGCTGATCGAGTGGCGTCGCTGCTTCTCCAGGTTGGCTCGATGGCTCTCGCGCGTCAGCGTCCGCTGCTGCGAGGCAATGTGATCGGTCCGGCAGGTGCCATCGTGCCCACGTCGGTCTTGACGGCGTTGTACGTGACGATGCCGGTCTATTTTGCTGACGAGTTCGCTACGTTCGCCGGTGCTGATGGCGACGTCCTCGTGGCGTGGCTGGTGCCAATCACCACGGGTGAGGCGGACTTCATCGCGGATCGAGGGTGGGACGCATTCGAGGACCAGCTCGTCGAGCAGGACCCCGATCTCGTCGACTTCCATCGCTCGGGCATCAAGCTGTAGCCCCGGCTCAGCCGGCGATGACGGTGGGGGTTTGTCTTAGGGCGACGACGGGGCGGTGAGTACACGGACGGTTTGAACTGCGCTTGGTGCAGCGCGGAGGACAACGTCGGCACCTGCCGGTGGTCTCGGCGATCAGCAGCTCGATATCTTCAGGAGGTCATGGGCTACGGCTTGTCAAAGGGTGTAACCGTCAACCTCTGGAGTATCTGAAGGCAGTTCTCGAGAGCGATCTCTCTAAGTGAGTTTTCATTCATCGTGAGATGAGGAAACTCTTGGAAACCGTCAAATAGATGGTGAGGGGCTTTGTCTCTGACTCACTCCGCTGGAAGAGAGCCATCCGGTGACGAGCGGTCTGGGGGTGGGGCCGAACATGCCAAGGTAGGAGGTCAAGGATGAGCTCAAGATTTACTGAAGCCGACTTCGGGGTGACGCACTTGGCCTCCCTGTTCCACCAAGATTGGAGAACAGGTGGAAGCGATCGCGAGTTGGTTTCGGGCTATGTCAACGAGATGCCGATCCCTTATGTCCGGGCTCTTGGAGAGGATGCTCTGGCGCTCGTGGCCAGCGGCCCCCCTGCCATGGTGGCGACGCTGTGGGAGTGTGCAACCGGCTCGAATCACCGCGTTGGTGTCGACGCGGCGTTGGCCTGGTTTCAGAGCATCGTTTCGATCTCCGAAATCCGTCTCGCTGGAGTCGGTCAGCCACAGATAGAATCAGTAGATAGGCCGGACGACGAGCTTCGCGAGCGGGTCATTCGTGAAATTGATCAGATCGTCCCAAGTCTAGATGACGCGATTCAGGAGAACGCTTGGAAGGAGATCCCTGGAGTCGTGAAATCGCTGCGATTCTGTGCGACTGTTGTATCCCCAGACCTCGCTTTTCGATTTCTTCTCCGGGCGGTGATGGAGTACAGCTGCAGGATAGAACCAGCTCAATATGCAAGGCTGGTCGAGCTTGGGAGAGATTTCGGGTATGGGGAGTTCGTGGTATCGCGGGCTGAATATCTCACTCGCGACTGATGTCTTGTGCGGAGACTGAGATGACACCTGCTCATGCTGCTGTCGAAAACGAAGACCTGCCGCTGTTGCGCGAACTGCTGGACGGCGGTGTCGACATCGGAGAAGTCGACGGTGGGCTGACGCTCCTTCAGCACGCGATCGACGTCGAGCTTGATGGGCACACGCAAACGGGGAGCCGCTGCATGTCGATGTCACGGCCTACTTGCTCGCGCGAGGCGCGGATCCGCTTGCGTCGCCCCTCGCGGGTGGCGCTGGTTCGGCTCTTCACATGGCCCAGATCGGAGGGCACTGGCTTGCGGTCTCGCTGATCGAGGCCTGGGTGGAGCGACGGACGTAGCGCCGCCGCGTGATGCTTCGATCCTGCTTGCGTTCAACTGAGTTTGTTTGGCGAGGTGTGAGAACCGTGGAGAGAGTTGAAGTGGTTGTGGCCGCTACTTCGATCGGATCGGGGCGGTTCGATGCGGCGGAGAGGACGGTCGGGGACGGTGACCTGCTGCGGCTGTTTGATCAGCTTGCCGGTAGTGGGCGGGGGTATCTGGAGGTGCGGTCTCTGGGGCGTGAGTTTCCGCTGCTGACGGTGGGGTTGCAGGGAGGGTTCGCCGTGGTTCATTGCTCGACCGCGCAGGAACAGATGGCCCTTCTCTGGGGGGATGGCTCGGTGGCGGCGCATGAGGCGATCGAGGTGCCGGTGATGGATGAGGTCGCGGTCTTCTCAGGTGAGTTTGTCCTCAGCACGACAGCGGCACGTGCGGTGGTTGAAGACTTCGTTCGTAGCGGGAGTCCGGCGGGGCTCGGCGAGTGGATGGATCTATGAGCCTGCAGCAGCACGATGTTGAGGGAGCAACGAATCTTTGGCTTGTGCGAGGTTGCGCTTGACGACCTTGGTGAGGTGGTGCCGGACGACGTCGTCGACGTCGAGTTCGATGAGCATGTGCCCTTCACCGTCGGGTATCCGGCAGTAGGGCTGCTGTGTGACACCTCGACTGCGACCCGTATCTGAGCCCAAGAATCGAGAGTGGGGTGAGGTGTCGAACGAGTCGTGGACCTGCTTGGGGTTGCCTGGGTGTCTTGAAGAGGCCTTCCGATCGTGAACTTTTGTGGGACTGCGGCGATGGACAGTGGACGGCGTACTTCGATGACATGCCCTTCGTCTGATGCCGTGACAGCAGTGAGTGGACTTTGTGGGCGCGCTGGCTTCGAAGGGGGCGTGCTTACCGATGGCGTGTAGGAGTTCGACGGCCACCGGGATATCCAGTTTGTCCTACATGAAGGCGCGGATACGGTAAGGGTCGTTCAGTCGGCATGGGAGGGCGTCGGAAATTTCAACGACAGTCATTTAGGTTCTGACCAGCGGTTCTGTCAGGGCAGCGAGGGTGGTCACTTTCTGAGACGAGGCTGCGCGGTGCGGGCGGACTATAGGGTCTTGAGTTGGCGGACTGATGGAGCTATCGATGAGCATGAACTTGAGCGGCGGTATCGTTCTGGGGGATTCGATGGATTGTTCCTCCGTTTGGACGGAAGTGTGCGGCTGGTCAGCCTTGACTTCCTGTCCGGTTTGCCAGAGCTCAAGTATCTGGAAATCGAGGGGCGCATCGCCGATGATTCGCAGGCTTTCGAAGTCGCCGGCCTCCGTGAGCTGGTCCTGCTGACGAAGGGGCAGGCGGCGGTTCCGGCCGTCCGGAGCGAGTCGCTCGAGGTGTTGGCGGTCGATGATCGCGCGGGTGCGATTGACCTGGCCGGGCTGCCTGCTTTGACGAGACTGACGCTTTGGTCGTCCAGCCGGAGTGATTTGGGGTTCCTGAGAAGTGCCCCTGGGATCTCATCCTTCAAGCTCGAAGGCGCGGGGCAACTCGTGGATCTCTGTGGGTTGGAGAACTGCGCTCGGCTGGAGGATCTGGAGATCCTTGAGGCGCGCGTCGAGAGCCTTGCCCCACTGGGGAGTCTCCGGCATTTGCGCCGCTGCTGGCTGATTGGCGGTGGGGAGTCAACACAGGCTGAGCCGCTGGACCTCGATGCTGTTTCAGCTCTGGACAGTCTGGACGATCTCCGGATCGTGTACGGCGGGCAAGTGCGATCGGTGGCTCCGCTGCTGAGTATGCGTTCACTGCGTGACGTTCGACTGCGGGGAACCAGGGTCGTGGCAGGCGATTCGGCCTTGCTTGGTGAGCTTCCGGACTCGGTGCGAATCGTCCGGCCGGAGGACTGAGGATCCACGCCGGCGGACGATCGGCCAACGTAGGTATAGCGAGAGGGAATCCTTCAACGGCATGACTTAGTCGTGGTCTTCCGACTTCAGGCGCCGGGCGATGCCAACCAGTTGTTCAAGTTGGCCGTCCGACAGTGAGCTCGCGATCGAAACTAGCTCGCCGATCTCAGTTGAATTGCGGTAGGGCCTGGCGGACGTGGCTCGTGCTGTTGTTGCGAGGCCGGCGATTGTTAGCAGATCGGCTTCGGCGATCTGCAATGCCGGCGCGATGTCTCGCACTATTTCCGGCGACGGCATGATCCTGCCATCAAGTAATTGCAGGATGGTTGATTCGGCCCGTGCTGATGCGCGGGAGACGGCCCGTGGCGATAGACCGCGGTTGTCCATGAGACCCAGCAGGATATCGGCAAAGTGGGGCGTCATGCTTGTACCTTAGGCCGGTGAGAGTTGGTGGGAAGGGGAGTTGATGAGTGACAGTCGGCTTGGTGGGGCTTGGCGGCGGTATGTGGGGTGGTTGCAGGCGGCGTCGGGTGGGTTGGCTGGTGATTTGCTGCCGCCTTCGACGGGTGAGGAACTCGTTGCTTGTGAAGCGGTGATCGGATTGGCGCTGCCGGGTGAGCTGAGGGAGTTGTGGGGGCTTTGTGGTGGGCAGGCGACTGTTGATGCTGGGGTGGGGGTGTTTCCGAGGCTCGACTTTCTGGGGCCGGGATGGGCTTCGGAAGAGTGGCTGATGTGGCGGCGGCTTCGGGATGGCTCGTCTGCTGAGGACATGGTGCTGCTGAGTAGCCTCTCGACGTCGAGTCCGGCTGGTGCGATCGCCTTGAGCTACTCGTCCAAGGGCTGGATTCCTGTATGGCGGTTGGAGAAGGCGCCTGACTATGTGGGGCTCGACCTTGAGCCGGGGCCGGTGGGTACCGCTGGTCAGATCATCAACTTCGGTCGTGATCAGGACGACAAAGTGGTGCTGGCTGAGTCGCTTGCGGCGATCGTCGAATTCTTCGCATCGGAGGCTGAGGGCGGGCGCCTGACGGTGGTGGCTGATCCGCAATCGGGCGGTGCCTACCTGGAGCATGAGGCGGGGCCGATGGTTCGCGTTCTCTCCGAGCGGGCCGAGCGAGACGGTCCTTTGCGATGAGCGGCCGGTTGGGTGGTCGTCGGCAAGGACACGTAGTGGTCGCGTCTGACGGCGTTTGTGCGGCTGGGTCCCGGGGCGCTGGCGTCTGTGGGGTGACTAGTACGTGTCGTTGGCGACGGGGCGCGGTAGAAAGGGTGGGTGACGGAGACCTTGGGATTGACGCCTGATGAGTTGCTGACTACTACGCGGACTGTGCGGAAGCGGCTGGATCTGAGCCGGCCGGTGCCGATCGAGGTGGTTCGGGAGTGTATTGAGGTGGCGGTGCAGGCGCCTTCGGGGAGTAATCGGCAGACGTGGCACTGGATGGTGGTTACGGATGCTGCGAAGCGGGCTGCGATTGGGGAGTACTACCGGCT
>NZ_SMKA01000302.1 GCF_004348455.1 Kribbella albertanoniae | reverse complement strand
GCATGCAACCGCTTATTCAGCGCACGCGATCCCACCGCGCGGATGCTTGCCAACCGGGAACGTCGAACGCCCAGCCCGTCAGCAGGCGATGGGCAGACCGCATGTCGCCGACGACAGTCCCGTAGTGCCGATCCGCACTGCCGTCCCTGTACTCGACTACATAACTCCCGTCGGCGTTACGCAGCGCCTGCGCATACGTCTGCCCAGAAGCATCCGCCAGCCGATCCACAATCAAGAACGAACCCTCACCAGCCTCAATGTCCCCAAGCATCAGGAACAACCCATCCTCCGACGGATCATCCATCGTGTCCCCCGACTCCGAACTCGCCCGCAGCTCCACCCTTCGCTCCATGGGCAAATGCTGTCACGTCCTCCGCGAGTGCGCGGCCGCAGCGCGAACTATCCTGCCCGGCATGAGTGATTCCGTCCCGGCACGGCGGCCCAGAACCGTCTTCCTCTCCGGGCCCGCCGGCTCCGGCAAGACGACCATTCTCCAGTTGACCCACGCCGAGAAGCTCAGCACGTGGGGCCGGACCGCCGCGATCGACACCGACCAACTCTTTCTCATGGTCGACCCCACCTGGGACCTCCCGTACGACGACGCCCGCACCGCACTCGTCCTACGCCAATCCGCCCAGCTCGCGAAGTCGTTCGTCAACGCGGACTACGAGAACGTCATCATCGCGGGCAACTCGATCCACGACGCAATCGACCTGAACCCGGTCATCCCAGACCTCCTCCGCCTGGGCCAGGTCTTCCACGTCACCTTGGATCCCACCGAGGAAGCAGTCCTCCAGCGCACCGTCGACGACCCAGACCGCTCACCGTCGCACCTCATCAACGACCGCAACCACCATCGGGTCAAGCGCTCTCCCTGGTCCGCGCCCATCGACAACTCAACCCTCACCCCACTACAAACCCTCCAAAAGATCGCCCACCTCGTCCAGACAGGCAAAGGCGAGATCCGCGGCCCCCTGCCGAACCTCTAGGTGACGGCATGGTTGGCTCGGCGACTCCGGTGAACTATTATCTGATTAGATAATCGATCAGGGGGTTTCGAGGTGGACAAGGACAGCCGGACGGTCGCTGAGTTGCTCAACCGCGCCCTCGTTGAGAGCGGGTTGTCGCAAGTTGCCTTCGCCACTGCTCTCGGTACCTCTGCGTCCCGCTTCTCCACCTACCGTTCAGGCAGGACCAAGCCCACCGCGCAGTTCTTCCTGCGCGCCGGCCGGATTGCCCGCGCACTCCAGGCGGCACGCGAGTACCGGATCATGACCGCCCTCGACACGGCGACAGCCATTCGTGAGGCAACGGACGAGGACTGGGCTTGGCGGATGCTGCTGCAAGGCCGCGACCACCTGCGCTTACTGCTGGCCCGTCACGATGGCTCCGAAGCCGCCTGGGAAGCAGCCCCAAGCACGACCGGGCAGGCGAACTTCGACACCTTGCTAGCCGTCTTGACCGCCCACGAATTCGCAGCGGCAGGTGAAGACCCACCTCAATGGACCAACGTCGAGGCCCTCCCCGACCCGTGGGTCCCCACGCATCCGTTCCTGGAGCACAACGAGATCATCGAGCAAACCCCGGACTACCTGGCGCAGGCCAACGTCTTCATCCCCGCCCGCGACCTGGTGACTGCATGAGCAACACCCGCCACGAGTTCTCGGCGACCGAAATCATCGATCTGCTCTCGGACCTCGACAAGCGACTGAAAGCGCGCGGCATCTCGGCAGCTGTCTTCGTGGTCGGTGGTGCGGCGATCGCGGTGACCTCGGGCGGCAATCCCCGCCGTACAGAGGATATCGACGCCATCACGCGCGATGAAGCCGTTGTTGACGAGGCTGGTGCGATGGCAATCCAGCGCAAGCTCCCCGAAGACTGGCTGAACACCAGAGCCAGCGCGTGGATGCCGCCGCTGCCGGAAGGTGCACTTCAGCATGGCGATGCGCCGGGCCTACACATCACCTATGCGACCGACGAGTTCCTGCTGGCGACCAAGCTGATTGCCCAGCGCCGCAAGGATGCCGCCGATATCATTGCCCTCGCCGGGCGTCTCCACATGGAGCAAGCATCGGCCGGCGATCTCGAGCGGTTGATCTCGCGCTACTACACCGACAGGGACGCCCTGGAGTTCATTCTCGACGGCTCGGACATCGATCGCGAGATACAGTTGCTGGCCCTCAGGGCCGAGCGCCTGCTGGCAAATCAGTCGGCTGTATCGAGACCGGCGACTCAACCTGCCGGCACCAAAACTCCCGTCGTACGTCGCCCTGATCGCGGAACCTCCCCGGAGCGGAGCTAGCGTCTGTGTCCCCGTTGGCGCACCACACAAAAGGCCGCGCGGTCAGAGGTTCGACCGGTGATGATGGTGCGATGCCTGAAAAACACTCACGCCCAGTGCCTGGTGGTCGCGCGTTCTACCTGACTGAACGTCTTTGGGAGTTGTCGGCGGGGCTTCCTGTTGAGCAGGTGCCGATCGATGACATCGCGGAGTTCGACGAGGACTGCTGGTTCGGGGGCGCGGCGGTCACCTGCCGGATGGTTGCCCGGCATGCCGGTCTTATTCAGAAGGCCGATCTCAGCTATCCGGTGATTCTGTCGGCCGACGGACGCCTGATGGACGGCGGGCACCGAATCTCCAAGGCCTGGATCACCGGCCTGACGACAATCAACGCCGTACGTTTCAAGGTCGATCCAGAGCCCGACTACTTCGAGTGGGACGCCCCCATTCAAGCAGAATCCGATTCTGCGTAGCGGTTCAACGCATTCGTCCAGAGGCGCGAGATCACGCGATTCACAGGGCTGTGATGGAGCACGAACAGCATCATCTTGTCCCGGGTACGGCGGGGGTCGTTGGAGCTCCACTCGACCTGAAGCCGGCTGCCTCCACCAGCTGCTGGCGCGATCCGGACCGAACCCGAACCGTGGCCTCCGTAGCTGCTCTCCTCCTCCGTCCACCGGACCACCGTGGGATCGGACCAGTCGTACCGAGCGACGACCCAGAACGGCGAACCGGGCGTGCTTTCCCGAGCCACCGCCCACGAGTCCCCGAGCCCGCGCACCTCGAAGGTCTTCGGGTCGAGCGTCCGGTTCCAGATCTGGACACGACGATCCGTGAAGTCGGTCAACGCGCGCAGAACCTGCTCAGGTGACGCCTGAGTGATCACGTCGAATCGCACCCAGCCAGTTGAGCACCCACCTCCCGCCACGTCCAGCGTCCTGGGCCCTTGACTCCCCGAATCTGTCAGGCATAGCCTGACGACTGTGTCAGGGAATGCCTGACAGAAGTGGAGGCCGTCATGCCGGACACCGCATTGCGTTGCTCGTTCTGCGGGAAGGACAAGAGCGAGGTGGAGCGGCTCATTGCCGGTCCCGCGGTCTTCATCTGCAACGAGTGTGTCGGCCTTTGTGAGCAGGTGCTGAGCGACCAGCCCACACCGTCGTTCCCACCATTGGACGGCAAGAGCGACGAGGAGTTGCTGGCCGACGTAGCGCGGCTCCACCTCTCCCGAGGCCAACTCGAGACCGCCGTACAGCAACGCGTTCAACACCTCCGCTCCCGGTCTGTCACCTGGGCGAGAATCGGCGAAGCCCTAGGGATGAGCCGCCAATCAGCCTGGGAACGCTTCTCCGGCGAGGAATGACCCTTCGCGCAGACCTGAGCTCAGGCATTAAACGGGCTGAACTTCTTCTGGGCCTGCGGTTAGGGTGACCGGCATGAGGGACGAGCCCGGCGAGATTTCGTGCGACCTGGTTGCCGAAATGCTCAGTAAGCATTGGGGCTTTCGGGCTGGCGAGGTGGTCTATGCCCCGGTCGGATTTGGCAGTCATCACTGGATCGCCTCCGGAGTCGACGGTCCGCGGTGGTTTGTTACTGCAGATCGTCTCGACCCGCGTGGTAGCTGGCTCGGTTCGACCGCTGCGCAGGTGAAAGATGCCATCGAGGCGGCCGTGCAGGCGACGAAGGAACTGGCTGACAGCGGTTGCGAGTTCGTCGTCGCGCCGTTGCCCGGCCGCACCGGCCGACTCGTTCGTGAGGTGCTACCTGGGTGGATGCTGGTCGTTTTGCCTTACCTGCAAGGGTGGAGCACTCCAGACGGTGCGTGGGACGATCCGGAGGAGCGGGAACAGATCGCTGGGATCCTCGGCCGCCTGCACACCGTCACGCCGCCAAAAACGTTGCAGCGCTGGGATTTCGCCGTACCCGCTCGAGAAGCGCTCCTGTCGGCACTAGCCGACCTCGGTCGGCCTTGGTCGTCTGGTCCGTACGCCGAGCCCACCCGGCTGCGGCTGACCGGAGCGCTCGACTATCTGCACGGCAGACTTGCGCAGTACGACGAGCTGGTACGCGAGGTCGAGGCGTCGGACGACCCATGGGTGGTGACCCACGGAGAACCGCACAGTGCCAACGTCCTGCGCACCAACGATGGCCGCATGCGGCTGATCGACTGGGATACCGTCCGGCTTGCGCCGCGCGAACGCGACCTGTCCGCGGTTTTCGGTGGCCCGACTGATGTCCTGCCGGCGTACCAGGCGGAGGCCGGCCCGATCAGCCCGCGCGCCGCAGCCCTAGAGCTGTTCCAGGTCTGGTGGTCGCTGGCCGAGATCGCCACTTACGTGCAGCTGTTCCGACGATCGCACACCGATTCCCAGGACAGCAGGGAATCCTGGCAGGACCTGACGACGTACGTGCCTGGCTAACAGGGGGGCGGTGGCTCATCGGCAGGCCTGAGTGGATCGCGGCATGAGAGTGTGTTTCGTAGCGGGATCTGGGGTCGCGGGTGTCGTGCTCGGCCACCGTACGGGCTGCGGCCACCGGACATCGGGAGGGCATGGCGTGACGCTTTCAGGTGTGCATTTGCGAGAGATCACCGACCACAACCATGACGCGGTTTGCGCGCTGCGCGTCCGACAAGGCCAGGACCTTTTCGTTGCCTTGGTGGCCAGGTCGTTGGACGACGCGGCCTCGACACCCGACGCGAATCCTTGGTATCGGGCTGTGTACTCCGCCGACGATCCGGTCGGTTTCGTCATGCTCAGTTGGAACGTGCCGCCCGGTCGTCCCGGCATCATGGGCCCGTATTTCCTGTGGCGGCTGCTCATCGACGAGCAGCATCAAAGGCGCGGGCTCGGTCGCGAGGTACTGACCCAGATCGTCGCATTGATTCGAGCGGACGGAGCAACCGAACTGCTCACCAGCTACCAGCCAGGCGACGGCGAACCATGGCCCTTCTATCAACGGTTCGGTTTCCAGCCCACCGGTGAGATCGACGACGGCGAGATCGTCCTGCGGCTGGCCCTGTCCGATCGTTGAGGCCGCGCATAGGCCCACGCGCCAGTGCGCGTCAGGTCGTCGGTTCGTCGAGGACGAGGCGCTGTCCGCCGTCGACCAGCTCACGGCAGATGTCAAGGTGTCCGGCATGAGTGGCCGTCTCGACGATCACGTGCAACAACACCTCTCGCAGGGAAGAGTGCGGCGGGTTGCCGCTGTCCTCGAACCACCAGACCGGTTCCGCGTCCAGCCGCAACTCGGCGACAGCCGCCTTGGCCAACCTGCACTCATCGACGTACTGCTCGACAAGCTCCTCGTCGCTCTGGAGGTCGGGCGCAGTCCAGCCGTCGTACCCCTGGGGAAGATCCACCTGCTCGCCAGCCATCACGGCCCGAAACCACACGCGCTCGACGTCCAGGGTCAGATGCCTGATGACACCTCGAGGTGTCCAGCCTGAGGGAACCTGGGAGCGGCGACGAGCCTCGGCCGGCATCGCCATGACCTGTTCCACGACATGCGTCCGCTGCGCGTCGAGCCACTCAAGTAGCTCGCGCTTCGTGGTCTGCTCTGCATTCATATCCACGCCCAAAGTCAACCTGAAGGGTGCGTACTGGCGCGTGGTCGTGATTGCACTCCCGTGCGTTGACAGATACCTTGTGTTGCAAGGTAGTCGACAACGTCCTCCTTCAGGACAGCGAGACGGAGACACGAAATGAGCGCTGACCGGCTGATCGAGGCGTACCTGAATGAGCTGGCCACGGCCGCCGAGGCGTTGCCGGCGGAGCGCCTTACTGAGCTCATCGCCGACATGACGACGCACATCGCGGAGGCGCGCGCCGACGGGGCGACCTCGGAGGACGACGTACGCGCAGTGTTGCAGCGACTCGGTGATCCCCGCGACATCGTCGAGGCAGCGACCGACGGTCTGGTCCAGGTCGACGTCCCGCCGCGCTTTCGTCTCCGGGACTTCGGCGCCGTGGCGCTGCTGCTCATCGGGCCTTTTGCCCTGGTGATCGGCTGGCTGGCCGGCGTCTGGCTACTGTGGACCTCCGACCGCTGGACTCGCGGCGAGAAGCTACTCGCCACCCTGGGCTGGCCGATCGGGTACGGCGTCGCGGTGGTCTGCGACTGGACGTCCATCCCGTTGGGGCTGACGCTCGCGATCGCGGCCGCGATCACCGTCGCCCCTCTCATCCCCTTGCTCAAGAACGGCCAGCCCGGGCGCTCCGCCACCCGGACCCGGCTCGCCGGCGCCACACCAGCAACCTCAAGCAACCGCTGACAGTTAGACGCCGGAGGGTTGCGCGAAGCACCTGCCGATTCATCCGCAGCCGTTGTTAGCAAGGGTGTTGGAGGGGTTGTGCCGCCAGGCAGGCGATCGGATCTGATGCCGGTTGAGCGACAATCGCCCTTTCGCCGTGGTAATCTCAAGGTCGCTGGCGCGGGTTCAAACCCGGTTGTAGGGCGCAACGGCACAGTAAGCCGAAAGGGCAAGGCCCACCTACTTCACGACCGAAGAGGGAGCGCCATGCCCAAGCTCGAAACCTACAAGAAGCAGGCGAAACTACTCGTTCGCTGGCACCGCGAGGAAAACTTCTCGATCGGCGGCCGCATCCGCCAGCTCGAGCGCTATCGCGCGTTGTCCGACCGCGAAGCACTCGCGTTGAAGTTTCCCCTTACCGAAGCCCAAGAGGTCATCGCCCTCGAAGCGGGCTTCGCCAATTGGGCCGAACTCAAGGCAAGCACGGAAGCGGCCCCGTCCACCAGCGAACAGCCGGAGACTCAGGACACGGCAGTCGCAAGCGCCAAGCCGGTGCTGTACGTCGCCAACGTCGATGCCGCGGCCACGTTCTATCGGGACAAGCTCGGCTTCCGGATCGACTTCGTGCACGGCAATCCGCCGTTCTACGGGTCGGTGTCACGCGACGGCGCGACCTTGCACCTGAAGCACGTAGACGAGCCGGTGTTCGTAGTCGGTGCCGCGGAACGAGAAGGCCTCATCATGGCGTTCGTCGAGACGACGAACGTCCGCGAGCTCTACGCGGAATACCTGGCCGCTGACGCCGACATCGTGCAAAAGCTGACCAAACAAGCGTGGGGCGGCACCGACTTCATAGTGCGCGACCCTGACGGCAACGCGATCACGTTCGTCGGCTGAGACCCGACCCCGGCCGAGGCATGACCGGTTGCGGTCAACCATGACCTCAAGAACCCGGCCGTTCAGCAACTACCGGCACGTGCCTCGGTCGAAGGTCGTAAGACAACGATTAGCGTGTCAGCGTGTTCCTCACAAGCGGCAACATCCAGCAGGAGTTCCTCACGACCTTTCCGCAGGCAGCCGCCGCTCTTGAGGCCGATGCTGGTACAGATCCTGCGGGGCGCGTCGACTGGGTGTTCCGTCACGATGTAATGCCCAACGCCATTGGCGATCCGGCCGCCCTGCGCGATGTCTTCGCCTGGATTGAACGATTGCTGCAGTCCACTGACAACCTGATCGAGTACTGGACTGGAATACGCCTCATTGATCGGACGCTGGACTCGACGGAGTGGGAACCTCTCGTCGAGGAGTACGCAGGTCCACTGCTCGCAACAGTCATGAGCAGATAGACCCACGCCTCAACCGCGCACTCATCCTGTGATCCGGCGCCGCTACCGTTTGCCATCAACGGTCGAGTCGAACGCAGCCTGATGCTGAGCAGACGTGCGCTTGCGACTCGGAACCGCCGCCGGACGACCCGACGCAGCGCGCTCGGGTTTGCCATGAGCCACTACCGCCATGTAGCGAGGTATCACGGCGTGCGGCTCCGGCTGTACGGTCTGCGGCTACTCGGCCGGTCCCCGCGCGGGGTCGGGAAGTCGCTACGCGCGTGGGCCGGTGGGTCTTCGACGTCGACACGCCGCCGGGCACTGTCAAGCTCACCACCGAGGAAGCAGCGCCGGGCTGTTGCTAGCCGCAGGTGGGGAGGCTGGCGCGGGAGAAGTCGCGGACGTTGGCGGAACGGTAGTCCTCGCGGTCGAGCTTGACGAAGAGGGTCCCGCTGTTGTGGTTGGCAGAGGTCGTGGTGCCCTGGATCTCGACCCGGTTGTTGTACATGGCGGATCCTGAGATGCGGGCCACCGAGGTGTCCATCATCCAGTCGGCGGTCTTGCCCGCGTTGTTCCACGCGGAGTACTGGAAGCGCGTCGAGCTCTCCTCGCACATGTAGACGGTGACGCCCGACCGCCATCCCACCGCCTTGCCGTACTTCCCCAGCTTGGCCCAGGTCTGCGGGCCGACCCGGCCGTCGACGCCGAGACCGGTGTCGTCCTGGAACTCGCGGACGCGCTTCCGCGTCGATTCGCCGTAGCTGCCGTTCACCGAGAGTCCGCCCAGGTTCACCTGGAGGACCCGCACGCAGGTTCCACTGCTGCCGTAGGCCAGGTAGCTGCTGGAGCAACTGGCCGCCGCCTGAGTGACGGCCTCCGGCTCAGATGCGGTGACGGCCTGGGCCTGAGTTGCCGGGCCGGCGACCGACAGCAGTCCGGCTACCAGTGCTGTAGCGAGAACGGCGCCTCGGCTTCGGCGGCGCAGGATGTTTCTCATCTGGTTCATTCCTCCTTGTACGACCCCCGGCCGCACGTGGTTGCCTACTGACCTCCGCACGATAGGGGGCCGAGGCAACAATCCACTGCCCGTACTCCGCCCGTACTTGGAGCGCTTGGTTCCGCAAGTCGCCTGGAGTTGGAGTTCGCGTCGTCAAAGCTCCGGCAACCGTCTCGCGGGGATCGGGTGACTTACCCGCTACGTAGTGGGAGCGGAGGCTTTGGCAAAGCGGTCGGTCGCGGCGATGACCGCCTCCGTTGTTCCTGCGCCGTGTGTGCCGTGCTCGACGATCACCAGTTCGGAGCCTGGCCAGGCGTGGTGTAGCACCCACGGTTTGCCGGTGAGCGCGCCGAGGTCGAGCTGCCCGTGCACGATCACGCCGGGGATGTCCTTCAGCACGTGCCCTCGGCGGGCCAGCTCGTCGTCTGCCAGCCAACAGCGATTGCTGAAGTAGTGCGTGACGAGGCGCGCGAAGGCGAGCTGGAACCGGGGTTCCCACGGGTCGTGCTCGACGTCCCGGCCGGGCGGGACCGTGGCGATGGCGTCCTCCCAGGCGCACCAGTCGGCTGCTGCTTTGCGGTGTACGGCGGGGTCGGGGTCCATGAGCAGGCGGTGGTAGGCGGCCGAGATGTCCTCGCCCGGATCGGGGACCCCGGCGACGAAGCGTTCATAAGCCTCGGGGGCCAGGCTGCCGAAGCCGCGGATCAACCACTCGACTTCGCAATGCCGGCCTGTGGCGACTGCGGTCACGATCATCTCTGAGACGCGTTCGGGGTGGCGCAACGCGTAGGTCAGCGAGAGCACCGAGCCCCAGGAAACGCCGAACAACAGCCACTTGTCGATGCCCAGATGCTCGCGCAGCTGCTCCATGTCGCCGATCAGATGATCAGTGGTGTTGGTGGACAGGTCGATCCCAGGCTCGCTGGCATGCGGAGTGCTCCGGCCGCAATTGCGCTGGTCGAACGCGATCACACGGTAGACCGCGGGGTCGAACTGGCGCGGGGGACGCGTGCCGCATCCCGAGCCAGGGCCGCCGTGCACGTACAGCGCCGGCTTGCCGTTCGCGTTGCCGCTCACCATCCAGTAGACGCTGTGTCCGTCACCGACGTCGAGCATGCCGTGCTCGTAGGGCTCGTTCTCGGGGTACATCCGTCTCCCACCGGAAATGACAGCACTAACACGAATGCGATGGCCCGCCATCTTTCCCGTCAGGACAGCGGTACGCAACGCTTCTGAGTCAATTGGCATATCCGGAGGTGCCGGTGAGATTCCTAGGCCAAGGCGTCGCACATCACCCGGCGAACATGTCTCGCGCATCAACCCGTCTGATCACTCGCTAACGGAGCTTTCGGTGGCGCCAGCTCCACTTCAGTGGATCGGGATCACTGTTCGCGCCTTCGAAGTCCCGCTTGAAGGCTTGGTAGTCCCAGCCCAGGATCTCGAACACCTGAGCCTGGGTTGGAGGTCGCCCATGCGATTTCACGTAGGACTCGACCGCTCTCTTCTGCGCGGCTGTCTCTTCGTCGGTGAACAACGCCATGTCGCGAAGATAGCGGCGGACAAGTCGCGCTTGGTGGATATGGCCTGATGCTGTCACCCGGATGAAGGCCGAGCCGGCCGGTTCAACTGGTTGGGGACAACGACGAGGCGGAACGAGGGCCCTGGCCGCGGCAGCCCTGGTACCGAGTGAGCAAGAGCGTTAGCAAAGTCCGGCTCCGGACATGCAAACCCCAGGTCAACTAGCTTTCTGACCTGGGGGTTCGCGGTCGGAGGGATTCGAACCCCCAACCTTCTGATCCGTAAGACCCTGCACTTCTGGAGGTGTGCTGCGCTGCCGTGCATGTGGCTCATCTCAGCGATGCCAATGCGTGCATCTTGCCTGGGCTCGTTGGGGTCAGACTGGGGTCATCTTCGACCCGTCAATCTCGTCGTCAACTCCAGAGGCAGAAGGGATGCCCGGCAGAATCCAGCATCACCCTTAACCGATTTGGGTCTCGGTCTGCTGGCTGCTGGCGAGCCTCGCGAGCGCCGAAGGATACTGCAGTGTCGTCCAGCGGTGCGGTCGCAGGTGAACGTGGTCTGGCAGGAGAAGCGGGTGCTCGTCGCGAGAGCCGGTCGCCTGGGGCGCACGACTGCGGTCGTGCTTCGGATCCACGGTTGGGCGGTCGGGGTCGGGG
>NZ_SMKA01000301.1 GCF_004348455.1 Kribbella albertanoniae | reverse complement strand
GTCCCACCCCGACGAGGTAAGCCCGACCGACCCCACCGTCGTTCAGCGCCGCCCCTCCGGTGATGCGCACTCCGCGCGGCCAGCCGATGTAAGCCCGACCGACCCCACGGTTGTGCAGCGGCGTACCCCCGGTGACGCGAACCCTGCGCACACGCACTCCGGGCAGGCGGGTGCGGTGAGTCCGACGGATCCGACAGTGGTGCAGCGCCGGCCCTCCGCTCCCGCACATCCGGGTGCGACTGATCCAGCTGGGGTGCAGTCGGTGCAGGCGGCTCGGGCTCGGCGGCAGGCTGGGGTGGCCAATGATCCGACGATCGTGGCGCGGCTTCAGGTGCCTGGGGCTGACGACACGACCGTCGTACCGGCGAACGATCCGACTACGGTTGTGCCCACCGACTCGGCGTCTGCGGCGTACTCCGGACCCGACGACCCCACGATCGTGGTCCCGGTCTCCAAGCCGACGGACGTGGCCCCAGCATCGCCACCGCCTCCGAACGTGGTGGCAGCAGCACCGGGTGTCACCTACCCCGGAGCAGACGATGTGACAGTCATCGCCTCACACCCGGTTGAGCCACCCACTGCAGTCCCCGCCGAGCACCCCACACCCGTCGTACCGGCGGGTGGAGTTGGCCCCGCGCCTGCTGTGCCGGTTGGGGGCGACGTTGCTTCTTGGCATCCGGCTACTGAGGGCGGGCGGCCTCGTCCGACTGTGGAACCGGCTGCTGGGCGGGTTGTCCGCGACGACGTGGTCGCTCGGCTAAGCGAACTGACCGAGATTCGCGTTCGGCAGCCGGAGCGGATTGCCGAGGCCTGGCAGCGACGCCGTACTCGTGAACTGGTGGGCACCGACGGTCGCCTCCTGATCGTCGCCGCGGACCACCCGGCCCGCGGCGCGCTAGGCGTCCGCGACGACCAGTTCGCGATGGGTAGTCGCCCCGGCCTGATCGAGCGACTGGTGACAGCTCTCGAGCGCCCCGGTGTCGACGGTGTGCTGGCAACCCCCGACGTACTCGAAGACCTCCTGCTGCTCGGTGCCCTGGAAGGCAAGGTCGTCATCGGTTCGATGAACCGCGGCGGTCTGCAGGGCTCGTCCTTCGAACTCGACGATCGCTTCACCGCCTACGGTTCGGCCGCGGACATCGCGTCGCGCCGGCTCGACGGCGGCAAGATGCTGACCCGGATCGACCTCGCCGACCCCGGCACGGTCGCCACCCTGGAAGCCAGCGCGAAGGCCGTCACCGAACTCGCAGAGCACAAGCTGATGGCGATGGTCGAGCCGTTCTGGTCGACCCGCAAGGACGGCCGTGTCACGAACGTCCTCGACGCCGACTCGGTGATCAAGTCCGTTCACATCGCCGCCGGCCTCGGCGCGACGAGTGCCTACACCTGGCTCAAGCTCCCGGTCGTCGACAACCTCGACCGCGTGATGGACGCGACCACCCTGCCCACGCTCCTCCTCGGCGGTGACCCCACGGTCGCCCCCGAAGAGACCTACGCGCGCTGGGGCAAAGCGCTCTCCCTCCCCTCGGTTCGCGGTCTGGTGGTCGGCAGAGCACTCCTCTTCCCACCCGACGGCAACGTCGCCTACGCCGTAGACCAAGCCGCATCCCTCGTCCACGGAGGCGCTGCATGACGGAGTGGTTCAAGCCGGCTGGCAGCACCGCGCGCGATGGTTTCGATGTCGCCGTCACCCCGGGCGACAAGGAGTGGGAGTACAGCGGTCTGTACGTCGCCACGCTCCGCCCCGGGCAATCGGTCGAGTTCGACACCGACGACTGCGAGTACCTCGTGCTCCCGCTCAGCGGATCCGCCGAAGTCGTCGTCGACGGTGAGACCGTGCCGCTCGGTGGCCGGGCCGATGTGTTCGCCGGGCCGACCGACTTCGCGTACGTCCCGCGCGGAACCACCGTCGCCGTCACCAGCGCCGGGGGCGCCCGCATCGCCTTCCCGCATGCGAAGGCCGCGAACGACTATCCCTTCCGCCGGATCGGCACCGAGCAGGTGCAGTCCGAGTTGCGTGGTGCGGGCGTCTCGTCCCGCCAGGTCCGCAACTTCGGTACGCCGGGTGTTCTCGAGGCTGACTCGATCATCGCCTGCGAGGTTCTCACCCCGGCAGGGAACTGGTCGTCGTACCCGCCGCACAAGCACGACGAGCACAAGCCTGGTAAGGAAAGCGTCCTCGAAGAGATCTACTACTTCGAGCTGCAGCTCTCCGACGCCGCCCCGGAAGGTGTCCAGGGCAACGACCCGATCGGTTACCAGCGGGTCTACGGCACCGCGGACCGCCCGATCGACGTGCTCGCGGAGGTCCGCAACGGCGATCTGGTCCTGGTACCTCATGGTTGGCATGGTCCCGCGATGGCGCCTCCTGGCTATGACATGTACTACCTGAACGTGATGGCCGGTCCCGGCGCGGAACGCGAGTGGCTGATCACCGACGACCCCCAGCACGGCTGGGTTCGCGAACTCTGGGCGAACCAGCAGATTGATCCACGGCTGCCTTTCGGAGGAGAAGAGTCATGACGGTGCGTCTCACGGTCGCGCAGGCGTTGGTGCGATTCCTGAGCGTCCAGTACTCGGAGCGCGACGGAGTCCGGCAGCGGCTGATCGCCGGCACCCTGGGCATCTTCGGGCACGGGAACGTGGCCGGTGTCGGCCAGGCACTGCTGCAGGCCGAGCTTGAGGACCCGACGGCCCTGCCGTACATCCTGTCCCGCAACGAGCAGGCCATGGTGCACACAGCAGCCGCCTTCGCCCGCACCCGTGACCGGCTCCAGACCTACGCCTGCACGGCAAGCGTCGGCCCTGGGTCGACCAACATGGTGACCGGCGCGGCCCTCGCCACGATCAACCGGCTCCCGGTCCTGATCCTCCCTTCGGATGTGTTCGCAACCCGGGTGGCAACCCCCGTGCTGCAGGAGCTGGAGAGTTTCGCCGCCGGTGATGTGTCGGTGAACGACGCCTTCCGCCCGGTCTCGAAGTACTTCGACCGGGTGTGGCGTCCCGAGCAGCTCCCGTCGGCACTGCTGAACGCGATGCGTGTGCTCACCGACCCGGTCGAGACCGGTGCGGTGACGCTGGCACTCCCGCAGGATGTGCAGGCAGAGGCCTACGACTGGCCGGAGGAGCTCTTCGCCGAGCGCACCTGGTACGTCGCGCGTCCGTTGCCGGAAGCATCAATTGTCGACAAGTCGGTAGATCTCCTACGGTCCGCGCAGCGGCCGCTGATCGTCGCCGGTGGTGGCGTGCACTACTCGGGCGCCGAGGACGCACTGCGCGCCTTCGCGGAAGCGACCGGTATCCCGGTCGCGGAAACCCAGGCAGGTAAGGGATCGCTGACCTACGATCACCCGCAGTCGATGGGCGCGGTCGGCTCGACCGGCACGACGGCAGCGAACGCGCTGGCCCGCGAAGCCGACCTGGTGATCGGGATCGGCACTCGTTACAGCGACTTCACGACGGCCTCCCGGACCGCCTTCGCCAACCCGGCGGTACGCTTCGTGAACATCAACGTGGCGCGCTTCGACAGTGCTAAACATGCCGGTCTTCCTCTCGTCGCGGATGCGCGGGAAGCCCTTGTTTCGTTGGGATCCGCGCTCGGTGACTGGTCCGTCGACAGCAAGTACACCTCGACGGCCACGGAACTCTCAAGGAACTGGGACGGCATTGTCTCGGCACATTACAAGCCCTCCGACGAGGTGACCGGGAAACTGGCCGAAGGCCTGCTCACCCAGGGCCAGGTTCTCGGTGCCGTCAACGAATTGTCGGCGGCGTCTGATGTCGTGGTCTGTGCAGCCGGTTCGATGCCGGGCGACCTGCACAAACTCTGGCGGACCCGAGACCCGAAGGGATACCACGTCGAATATGGCTTCTCCTGTATGGGTTACGAGATCGCCGGTGGTCTGGGTGTCCGCCTCGGCGCGCCGGAGCGCGATGTCTTCGTCATGGTCGGCGACGGGTCGTATCTGATGATGTCGAGTGAGCTGGCCACCGCCGTCCAGGAGAATCTGAAGATCATCGTGGTCCTCGTGCAGAACCACGGCTTCGCGTCGATCGGTGCCCTGTCGGAGTCACTGGGGTCGCAGCGGTTCGGCACGGCGTATCGCAAGCGCACCGGCGACGGCCGGCTGGACGGCGATTACCTCCCGGTCGACCTCGCGGCGAATGTCCGCAGCTTCGGGATCGACGTGCTCGACGTGCGCAGCCTCGACGAGCTGGAGAAGGCGATCCACACCGCCAAGGCGGCGACCGGCCCGATCGCGATTCACGTCACCACCGACCCGCTGATCGGTGCGCCGGACAGCGAGGCGTGGTGGGACGTGCCGGTGAGCGAGGTGTCCGAGCTGCAATCCACGCAGGCCGCGGCGGCGTCGTACGAGGAGAGCAAGAAGGCACAGCAGGGCTATCTCACACCGGTCGAAGGCGACTGACAGATGGCGGCGATCAATATTGGTACGGCGCCGGACTCGTGGGGAGTCTGGTTCGCCAACGACGCGCAGCAGACACCGTGGACCCGGTTCCTCGACGAGGTCGTCGAGGCTGGGTACACGCGGATCGAGCTAGGTCCGTACGGGTATCTTCCGACCGACAAGGCCCAGCTGAAGGCGGAGCTCGACCAGCGCGGCCTGACCATGACAGCGGGTACGACGTTTGAGCAGTTGCACCGCCCGGACGGCTGGGAGACGACGTGGCGCGATGTCGCGCCGACGGCCGAGTTGGCCGCGGCGATGGGCGCCAAGCACCTTGTCGTGATGCCGTCCATGTGGCGCGACGCGGATGGCAGCATCACCGAGGAGCGCCTCGACCACGCCGCGCAGGCGGCGCACGGCAAGCAGGTGAGCGAGCTCGGTCGCCGGGTCGCGGAGGAGTTCGGTGTCCGGTTGCAGTACCACCCACATGCGGATGGTCACGTGGACAACCAGGACACCGTCGAGCGCTTCCTCGAGGAGACAGACCCGCAGTACGTCGGCCTCTGCCTCGACACCGGTCACATCAGCTACTGCGGTGGTGACAACCTCGAGCTCATCCGCAGGTATCCGGACCGCATCGGCTACCTGCACCTCAAGCAGGTGAATCCCGAGGTGCTGGCCGCGATCCAGGGCCAGGGGCTCAGCTTCGACCAGGCGATCGAGCGTGGTGTGATGGCCGAGCCACCGCACGGCGTACCGGAGTTCCCGCCGCTGCTGGCGGAGCTCGCCGGTCTCGACGTGGAGCTGTTCGCGATCGTGGAGCAGGACATGTATCCCTGCCCGCCGGACGTGCCGCTGCCGATCGCGGCCCGGACGTTGGCCTATCTGAGATCCCACGGGGGTGGCGTATCGGTGTGATGGCCAGCAGAGTGTGAAACTCGCTGGTCCCAAGCAACTCTCCGCGGGTCGACCGTGGAACATCTGAAAGGCTGGTTGGAGTCATGGTTCGGTGGCACAGGAAGGCAGTGGCCGCGGGCGCGGCAGTCGTGCTCGTCACGGCACTCGCCGCGTGCAGTTCCTCCGGGGGCAAGCAGGAGGAGCAGGGCTCGAGCGGCAGCGGTAGTGGTGTCGCGGACACGCCGCGGATGAAGGTCGCACTGATCACCCACTCGGGGCCCGGTGACACCTTCTGGGACATCGTCCGGCGGGGTGCCGAGGCGGCGGCGAAGAAGGACAACATCGAGCTGCAGTACTCCAGTGACCCCGACGGCGCGGCCCAGGCGAACCTGGTGCAGACCGCGATCGACGCCAAGGTCGACGGCATCGCGCTCACCCTGAACAAGCCGGACGCCGTGATCCCGAACCTGAAGAAGGCGGTCGCGGCCGGCATCCCGGTGACGGTCCTGAACGGCGGGCTCGACAGCTGGAAGGGCACCGGCGCGATCGGGTACTTCGGCCAGGACGAGCGGATCGCCGGTCAGGCGACCGGGGACAAGCTCAAGGAGCTCGGCGCGAAGAAGGTCATCTGCGTCATCCACGAGCAGGGCAACGTCAGCCTCGAAGCCCGCTGCCAGGGCATCAAGGACAAGTTCGGCGCGGTCGAGAACGTGAACGTCAACGGCACCGACCAGCCCGGCACGCAGGCGACGCTGACCGCGAAGCTGCAGCAGGACAAGAACGCGGACTACGTCGTCGCGCTGAACGCCGGTATCGCGCTGACCGCGGTCACCGCGGCCAAGGGCGCCGGCTCGGCGGCCAAGATCGCCAGCTTCGACATGAGCAAGGAGATGGCGAAGGCGGTCCAGGACGGCACCGTGCAGTTCGCCGTCGACCAGCAGCCGTACTTGCAGGGCTACCTCGCGGTGGACGCGATCTGGCTGAACAAGACCAACGGCGACACCATCGGCGGTGGTGAGGCCACCCTGACCGGACCGGCCTTCATCGACAAGACGAACATCGAGGCCGTCGCCAAGTACGCCGCGGCCGGAACCCGCTGAGGTAGGCGACATGGCATCGACCATCACTTCACCGGCCACGGCCGACGACCGGGTCTCGGCCCGGTCGGTCGGGGCGCGGCTGCTCAGCCGGCCCGAGATCGGATCGCTGGTCGGCGCAGCGGTCATCCTGGTGTTCTTCCTGATCGCCGCACCGCCGTTCCGCGACATCAACAACACCGGCACGATCCTGTACCAGGCAGCGCTGGTCGGAGTGATGGCGGTGCCGGTGGCGCTGCTGATGATCGGTGGCGAGTTCGACCTGTCGGCCGGCGTCGCGGTGACGACGTCCGGCCTGACCGCGGGCCTGTTCGCCTACCAGTTCAGCGTGAACGTCTGGCTCGGCATCCTGATCGCGCTGGCCGTCTCGCTGGCGGTCGGTGCGTTCAACGGCTGGCTGCTGATGCGGACAGGACTGCCCAGCTTCCTGGTGACGCTGGGCACGTTCTTCATCCTGCAGGGCCTCAACATCGCGGTCACCCGGCTGGCCTCGGGCGCGGTCGCGTCGAACTCGATCAGTGACATGGACGGTTTCGGTGCCGCGCAGAAGGTGTTCGCCTCGGAGTTCAAGCTGGGCGGGGTGACGATCAAGATCATCATCGTCTGGTGGATCGTGTTCGTCGCGATCGCCGCCTGGGTGCTGCTGAAGACGCAGATCGGCAACTGGATCTTCGCGGTCGGCGGCGATGCCGCGGCCGCCCGCGCGGTCGGCGTACCGGTGAAGAAGGTGAAGATCGGGCTGTTCATGGCGGTCGGGTTCTTCGCCTGGTTCGCCGGGATGCAGTTGCTCTTCGTCCAGAACGGTGTCGTCCAGTCCGGTGAAGGTGTCGGCAAGGAGTTCGTCTACATCATCGCCGCGGTGGTCGGCGGCTGTCTGCTGACCGGTGGCTACGGCTCGGTGGCAGGTGGCGCGATCGGGGCACTGATCTTCGGAATGGTGCAACTCGGCGTCGTGTACGCCGGCTGGAACCCGGACTGGTTCAAGGCCTTCCTCGGCACGATGTTGCTACTGGCCACCATCGTCAACCTGGTCGTCAAGAACAGGGCGGAGGCACGATGACCACCACGGAGAGCTTCGCGTCCGAGGCTGCGAACAGCCCGACCGCGCCGATCGTCCACCTGGAGGACGTCGGCAAGAGCTACGGCAACATCCAGGCGCTGCGTGGGGTGTCGCTGTCGGTGCGGCAGGGCGAGATCACCTGCGTGCTCGGCGACAACGGCGCCGGCAAGTCGACGCTGATCAAGATCATCGCCGGTCTGCACGACTACACCTCCGGCACCATGTCGGTGAACGGCGAGGAGCGGCACTTCGCCTCGCCCCGGGAGTCGCTGGACAGTGGGATCGCGACCGTCTACCAGGACCTCGCACTGGCGCCACTGATGTCGGTATGGCGGAACTTCTTCCTCGGTAACGAGCTCACCCGCGGCCCGTTCCGGCAGCTCGACGAGCGGGCGATGAAGCGGATCGCCAACGAGGAGCTGACCAAGATGGGGATCTCGATCCCCGACCTGGAGCAGCCGGTCGGCAAGCTGTCGGGTGGTCAGCGGCAGTGTGTCGCGATCGCGCGAGCCATCCACTTCGGTGCCAAGGTGCTGATCCTGGACGAGCCGACCGCGGCGCTGGGCGTCAACCAGTCCGGCGTCGTGCTCAAGTACGTCGTGAAGGCCCGCGACGCCGGGATCGGGGTCATCTTCATCACCCACAACCCGCACCACGCCTACCTGGTCGGCAACCATTTCGTGGTGCTGAAGCTCGGCCGGGTCGCGCTGGACACACAGCGGGCCGACATCACGCTGGAGCAGCTGACCACGGAGATGGCCGGCGGCTCCGAGCTCGAGGCGCTGAGCCACGAGCTGCGCGACTTGGCCCCGGACGCGGTGGCCGACGTACAGGACGCCATACAGGCTCAGGAGAAGGAGTAGCAATGAGTGAGCTGCGGATCGGCATCATCGGGGTGGGTGCGATGGGTGCCGACCACGCCGAGCGGATCGTACGGCGGACGTCGGGCGCACGCCTGGTCGCCGTGTCGGACCCGGATGCTGCTCGCGCCGAAGAGCTCGCGAGTCGGCTCTCGGCGCGGGTGGTTGCCGATCCGCTGGCGCTGATCGGCGCGCGTGACGTGGATGCGGTGATCCTTGCATCACCGGGATTCGCGCATGCCGAGCAGTTGTTCGCCTGCCTCGAGCACGGCAAACCCGTGCTCTGCGAGAAGCCACTGACGATGGATGCGGCCTCCTCGCTGCAGGTGGTCGAGGCCGAGCATAAGCTCGGCCGGCAGCTCATCCAGGTCGGCTTCATGCGCCGCTTCGACCCCGAGTACACCGCTCTCAAGCAGCTGCTCGACTCCGGGGAGCTCGGCCGCCCGCTGCTGTTGCACAACGTGCACCGCAACAAGGCCAACGGTCCGGGATTCCGCAGCGAAATGATCGTGCGCGACTCGATGGTTCACGAGGTCGATGTCGCGCGCTGGCTGCTCGGCTCCGAGATCAGCAGGATCACCGTCCACGCGCCGAAGCCGACCAGCGCCGTACCCGACGGGGTGCTCGACCCGCAGTTCGCGGTCTTCGAGATGGCGAACGGTGCGATGGCCGACGTCGAGGTGTTCGTGAACTTCCAGGTCGGCTACGAAGTCCGTTGTGAAGCCGTCGCCGAGCGCGGGAGTGCGACCATCGGCCTCGGCGCGGGGGTGCTGACCCGCGCCGCTGGGCACTGGGGTGGTGCGATGCCGGAGGACTTCCGGATCCGCTTCGACCGTGCGTACGACATCGAGGTCCAGCGCTGGGTCGAGGCCGTGGGCCGCGACGAGATCGACGGCCCGAGCGCCTGGGACGGATACGCGGCAGCCGCCGTCTGCGAAGCGGGGCTCGCGTCGCTGAGCACTGGTCAGCCCGTCACCGTAGACCTTGCCGACCGCCAGGCAGTCCTCGGCTGAGGCCGAAACCCAAGCTGCAGCTGAAAGGAATTGTGTTGTGAGTACTGACATCAAGCGCATCACCCATCTGGTCGGCGGCAGCCCGTGGACCGGTGTCGCCGAGCGCACCAGCAAGGTCTACAACCCGGCCACCGGCGACGTCACCGGAGAGCTCGACCTCGCGTCGGCGGCCACCGTCGACGAGGTCGTCAAGGTCGCGCACGACGCGTCGAAGGCGTGGGGACAGACCTCGCTGACCAAGCGCACCCAGGTGCTGTTCGCGTATCGCCAGCTGGTGAACGAGCGCAAGGAGCAGATCGCCGCGCTGATCACGGCCGAGCATGGCAAGGTGCTGTCCGACGCGCTCGGCGAGGTCACTCGTGGCCTCGAGGTGATCGAGTTCGCCTGCGGTATCCCGCATCTGCTCAAGGGCGGGTTCAGTGAAGGCGTCTCGACCAAGGTCGACGTCTACTCGATCCGTCAGCCGCTCGGCGTCAGCGCGGTCATCTCGCCGTTCAACTTCCCGGCGATGGTGCCGATGTGGTTCGTCCCGATCGCGGTCGCCTGCGGCAACAGCGTGGTGATCAAGCCGTCCGAGAAGGACCCGTCGGCGGCGAACGCGATGGCCGAGCTCTGGAAGGAGGCCGGCTTGCCGGACGGCGTGGTGAATGTGCTGCATGGCGACAAGGAGGCCGTCGACCGGCTGCTCGAGCACCCGGACATCAAGTCGGTTTCGTTCGTCGGCTCGACTCCGATCGCGAAGTACGTCTACGAGAACGGCACCAAGAACGGCAAGCGTGTACAGGCGCTCGGTGGTGCGAAGAACCACATGATCGTGCTGCCCGACGCCGACCTGGACCTGGCCGCGGACGCCGCGGTGAATGCCGGATTCGGCTCGGCCGGCGAGCGCTGTATGGCGATCTCGGCCCTGGTCGCGGTGGAGCCGATCGCCGACGAGCTGATCTCGAAGATCACCGACCGGATGGCGAAGCTCAAGACCGGCGACGGCACCCGCTCGTGCGACATGGGCCCGCTCGTCACCGGCCCGCACCGCGACAAGGTCTCCGGCTATGTGGCAGCCGGTGTCGAGGAGGGCGCAGAGCTCGTCGTCGACGGGCGCGACGGTGAGTTCGACGGTGGCGCCGACGGCTTCTGGCTCGGCCCGACCCTGTTCGACAAGGTGACCCCGGAGATGTCGATCTACACCGACGAGATCTTCGGCCCGGTGCTGTCTGTGCTCCGGCTCCCGTCGTACGACGCCGCGCTCGACCTGGTGAACTCCAACCCCTACGGCAACGGCACCGCGATCTTCACCAACGACGGCGGCGCCGCCCGCCGCTTCCAGAACGAGGTCGAGGTCGGCATGGTCGGGATCAACGTCCCGATCCCGGTCCCGATGGCCTACTACTCGTTCGGCGGCTGGAAGAACTCCCTCTTCGGCGACACCCACGCCCACGGCCTGGACGGCGTCCACTTCTTCACCCGCTCCAAGGTCGTCACCTCCCGCTGGCTAGACCCCAGCCACGGCGGCATCAACCTCGGCTTCCCCACCGGCGACTGACCCCCGTTGACGACGACGGCTCTGACCGACCTCGGTCAGGGCCGTCGCTAGTTCAACCGCCGAGGGCGGCGGCGAGTGCGTCTGCGGCGGTGCCGGGGAGGTGGCCGTGGAGGAGGTCTGTGCGGTGCTGGAGGCGTGGGGTGGTGAGGGGGACTGTGG
>NZ_SMKA01000300.1 GCF_004348455.1 Kribbella albertanoniae | reverse complement strand
GTTGACGCAGGGCGTATACGACTGGGCAGTGCGGGCTGGGGTGGTTGATCCGGGTGCGCCTCCGGAGTGGGCGACGTACGACCTCGAGCGGGCGTTCGACGTGATGGACGGGAACGGGATCGCGGCCGGCGTGGTGTCGTATCCGGTGCCGACGATGGTGTTCCGGGACGAGGAAATGGCGCGCTCCGGCATCCGGCTACTGAACGAGGAGGCGGCCGGCCTGGTACGGCGTTATCCGCGTCGCTTCGGGTTCTTCGCCTCGGTCGCGTTGGAGCATCCACAGCTCGCCGTCGAACAGGCGACGTACGCGCTCGACGAACTCGGTGCCGACGGCATCCTTCTGATGACGAATGCCCGCGGCAACTATCTCGGTCACCCGGCGTTCGACCCGTTGCTCGCGGCGCTCGACCGGCGCGCGGCGGTCGTCTTCACCCACCCACAAGGCCTGCCCGGCAACCCCGGCAGTCCGGGCGGAGTCGACAACTGGGTCCTGGACTTCCTCTACGAGACCACCGTGATGGCGGTCAACCTGATCACCACCGGCACTCTCGATCGCTATCCGCGCCTGAAGATCATCCTGTCCCACGGCGGCGGCTTCCTCCCGTACGCCGCGGATCGCATCAGGACCGGCCTCGACCCGGCCGCGGTCTCCCGTGCCCTCCGCCGCTTCTACTACGACACCGCGCTCCCGACCTCGCCGAGCGCCTACCGCACCTTGAGTGCCGTCGCCGACCCGACCCACCTGCTGTTCGGATCGGACTGGCCGGCCCGCACGGACGCCGAGGTTCGTGCTGTCGTCAGCGCCTTCGACCACGACCCCGCCATGGACAACCGATCCCGCCGTCGCATCGAACGATCCAACGCGCTCGACCTCCTCCCCACCCTCCGGCGCCGCCTCAACTGAATTAGGACAGGAAGGTTTACTAATAGATCGCCTCTGGGTAGCTTCGTTGGCGCATGCCCCAACCGCCCCCAGGAGGCAGCAATGACCAGAAAGCACCGCCCACTCCTCGTCGCCGTCGTACTGACGCTGATCGCCGCACTCTGCACGGCCGGCCCCAGTACGGCGGCGCCCGCGACCTTCAAGCATCCCGGTGTGCTCGTCGACAAAGCGCAGCTCGATTTCGCCCGGCAGCAGGTTCTGGCCGGGGCCCAGCCGCAGACGGCGGCGTACAACGCGATGAAGGCCAGCACGTACGGCGCTTTGTCGTACACGCCGAAGCCACGCGCCGTCGTCGAATGCGGTTCCAACTCGAACCCGAACCTCGGCTGCTCCGACGAACGCAACGACGCGCTCGCCGCGTACACGCATGCCCTGCTGTGGTACTTCACCCGCGACGACCGCTACGCGCAGAAGGCCATCCAGATCATGGACGCGTGGTCCGCCGTACTGAAGGATCACACCAACTCGAACGCACCCCTGCAGACCGGATGGTCCGGGGCATCGTTCTCGCGGACCGGTGAACTGATCAAACATCTGTACGGCGGTTCGTGGGCCCAGCGCACGCGGTTCGAGACGATGCTCCGCGACGTGTACCTGCCGGAGATCCGGAACGGCGCCGGGTGCAAGAACGGCAACTGGGAACTGATCATGACGGATGCAGCGATCGGGATCGCAGTGTTCCTCGAGGACCGGGCCGCGTTCGACAAGGCCGTGAGCCTGTGGCGCGGCCGGCTGCCCGGCTACGTCTATCAGACGAGTGACGGCGCCTGGCCGAAGGCGCCCTCGACCTGCTCGTCGAAGGACACCCGCGAGGAGATCATCGACTACTGGCAAGGCCAGTCGACCTTCTCGAACGGACTCGCGCAGGAGACCTGCCGCGACTTCGGCCACACCGGCTGGGGACTCACCGCCGCGACACATGTCGCCGAAACTGCCTGGCACCAGGGCGTCAACCTGTACGGCGAAGCGGGCAAGCGCCTCACCGACGGCTACTACTTCCACACCCGCCTGGAGAACGGCGCCGCCGTACCAGCCAATCTCTGCGGCGGCACAGTCAAGAAGGGGCTAGGCCCCGTCACCGAAATCGTCTACAACCACTACCACAACCGCCTCAACCAGCAGATGCCCACAACCCTCGCCTACACCCAGAGCAAACGCCCAGCCGGCGCCAACTACTTCTTCGCCTGGGAAACCCTCACCCACGCCGACAACCCCCGCTAACCCTCCGGCCGCGGCTTCTTGTCTCCGGCCGCAACTGGTGGCGTGGGACGGCGGTGATTGGGCCGGTACGGCGAACCGCCGCCGCCTGACTGGGGAGTCGGGCGACGGCGGTTGGTGGTGCGGTGGTGATCAGTCCCAGCTGAGGCCGCTGGAGGACTGGTATTCGATCACTCGGGTTTCGAAGAAGTTCTTCTCCTTCTTGAGGTCCATGACTTCGGACATCCAGCCGAACGGGTTGCGCGTCTCGCCGAAGATCGGGGCGAGGCCGATCTGTTCGGCGCGGCGGTCGGTGATGAAGTGCATGTACTGCTCGCAGAGGTCGGCGGTCAGGCCGAGCATGCCGTTCGGCATGGTGGAGCGGCCGTAGGCGACCTCGAGCTCGCAGGCTTCGGTGAGCATCTGGCGGACCTCGGCCTGGAAGGCTTCGGTCCACAGGTGCGGGTTCTCCTGCTTGATCTGGTTGATGCAGTCGATGCCGAAGTTCAGGTGGATCGACTCGTCGCGCAGGATGTACTGGTACTGCTCGGCGATCCCGACCATCTTGTTCCGGCGGCCGAGGGACAGGATCTGCGCGAAGCCGGTGTAGAACCACATGCCTTCGAAGACCACGTAGAACGCGATCAGGTCGCGCAGAAACGCGGTGTCGGACTCCGGCGTACCGGTCTTGAAGTCCGGGTCCTCGAGATGCTGGGTGTACTTCAGCGCCCAGGCGTCCTTGTCGGAGATCGACGGCACCTCGCGGTACATGTTGAACAGCTCGCCCTCGTCGAGACCGAGCGACGTACAGATGTACTGGAAGGTGTGCGTGTGCACGGCTTCCTCGAAGGCCTGGCGCAGCAGGTACTGCCGGCACTCGGGGTTGGTGAGCTGGCGGTAGACGGCCAGGACGATGTTGTTCGCGACCAGGGACTCCGCGGTGGCGAAGAAGCCGAGGTTGCGCTTCAGCATCAGCCGCTCGTCATCGGTCAGACCGTCCTTGCTCTTCCACAGCGAGATGTCCGCCTGCATCGAGACCTCGGTCGGCATCCAGTGGTTGTTGCAGCCGGCCAGGTACTTTTCCCAGGCCCACTTGTACTTCAGCGGGAGCAGCTGGTTCACGTCGGCGCGGGCGTTGATCATCGCCTTGTCGGAGACGCTGATCCGGTCGGCGCCGACCGTGATCGAGCCGAGGCCCGTGGCGTTGTCGGTGGTCGTCACTGGCAGGCCTCGCAGTCAGGGTCTTCGAGTGAGCAGATCGCTCCGGTCGGTTCGGGCAGCGGTAGCGGCAGGGTGGCGGAGACGGCGTTCAGCCTTCCGTCGGTGCCCTGCAGTGTCGACTTCTCGACGTGAGTCTTCGACTGCGAACGCAGGTAGTACGTCGTCTTCAGCCCGTACCGCCACGCGTTCCGGTAAAGCTCGTCGAGCGCCTTGCCGGACGGCGAGGCCATGTACAGGTTCAGCGACTGCGCCTGGTCGATCCACTTCTGCCGGCGCGACGCGGCCTTGATCAGCCACAGCGGGTCGATCTCGAACGCCGTCGCGTACAGCTCGCGGAGGTCGGCCGGGATCCGGTCGATGTTCTCCAGGAGGCCGTCGTGGTACTTGAGGTCGGAGACCATCACCTGGTCCCACAACCCGCGCGCCTTCAGGTCGGCGACCAGGTACGGGTTCGCGACCGTGAACTCACCGGACATGTTCGACTTCACGAACAGGTTGCTGTACGCCGGTTCGATCGACTGGCTGACCCCGCAGATGTTGGAGATCGTCGCCGTCGGCGCGATCGCCATCACGTTGGAGTTCCGCATGCCGTCCCGCAGCACCTTGGTCCGGAGCGCATCCCAGTCGAGCGTCTTGGCGTCGTCCAGGATCACGTCACCGTTGCGCGCCGACCGCAGGATCTCCAGCGAGTCGATCGGCAACACACCCTGGCTCCACAGCGAACCGTCGTACGTCGAGTAGCGGCCACGCTCGGCGGCGAGATCACTGGACGCGTCGATCGCGTGGTAGCTGATCGCCTCCATCGAGCTGTCGGCGAACGCGACGGCGGCCTCCGACGAGTACGGGATGCGCAGTGAGAAGAGCGCGTCGGCGAAGCCCATCAGACCGAGGCCGACCGGGCGGTGCCGCTGGTTGGCGCGCTCCGACTCCGGCGTGGTGTAGAAGTTCACGTCGATGACGTTGTCGAGCATCCGGACCGCGGTCTTCACCGTGTCTCGGAGCAGATCTGCGTCCAGGCCGGTCTCGGTCAGATGCGCGATCAGGTTGACCGAGCCCAGGTTGCAGACCGCGGTCTCCTCGACGGTCGTGTTCAGCGTGATCTCGGTGCACAGGTTCGACGAGTGCACGACACCGTTGTGCTGCTGCGGCGAGCGCAGGTTGCACGGGTCCTTGAACGTGATCCACGGGTGCCCGGTCTCGAACAGCACCGTCAGCATCCGGCGCCACAGCTCGACCGCACGGACCCGGCGGAAGACCCGGATCTCCCCGCGATCAGCAGCCGCCTCGTACTTCTCGTACGCCTCCCGGAAAGCGTCCCCGAACAGATCATGCAGATCAGGAACCTCGTCCGGCGAGAACAACGTCCACTGCCCGTCGGCCTCAACCCGCTGCATAAACAGATCCGGCACCCAGTTGGCCGTATTCATGTCGTGAGTACGACGCCGCTCGTCCCCGGTGTTCTTGCGCAGATCGAGGAACTCCTCGATATCCATGTGCCAGGTCTCGAGGTAGGCGCAGACCGCCCCCTTACGTTTTCCACCCTGATTGACTGCTACCGCGGTGTCGTTGGCGATCTTCAGGAACGGTACGACGCCCTGCGACTCACCGTTGGTGCCGCGGATCTTCGCGCCGATGCCGCGGACCGGGGTCCAGTCGTTGCCCAGGCCGCCGGAGTACTTGGCGAGCAGGGCGTTGTTGCGGATGCCGGCGAAGATGCCGGCCAGGTCGTCGTCCACGGTGGTGAGGAAGCAGGACGAGAGCTGCGGGCGCGTCGTACCGGAGTTGAACAGGGTCGGTGTCGACGACATGAACCGGAACGAGCTGAGCAGTTCGTAGAACTGGATCGCCCGGGCCTCGCGATCGTCCTCGCGCAGCGCCATCCCCATCGCGACCCGCAGGAAGAACGCCTGCGGCAGCTCGAAGCGGGTCTTGTCGATGTGCAGCAGGTAGCGGTCGTACAGCGTCTGCAGGCCGAGGAAGGCGAAGTCCAGGTCGCGCTCGGACCGGATCGCCGCGGACAGCCTGTCGAGGTCGAAGGTGGCCAGCTCGGGGTCGAGCAGACCGGCCTCGATCCCGGTCGCGATGTAGCGCGGGAAGTATTCGGCGTACGCCGTGGCCATGTCGGCCTGGCTGGCCTGCCGGGGCTCGCCGTGCACCCGGCCGAGCGCCTCACGGCGGATCTGGTCCAGGAGCAGGCGGGACGCGGCATAGCTGTACTGCGGCTCGGTCTCGACGTACGACCGGGCGGCCATCACCAGGGCCAGCTCGACCTCGTGCTGGGCGATCCCGTCGTAACAGGAACCGATTGTCTCGTTCAGGATCTGCTCGGGGTCGACGGAGTCCAGTCCGGCGGCGGCCTCGGCGACGATCACGCGCAGCCGCTCGACGTCGAGCGGAGCCTGGGTCCCGTCGGCCTGGCGGACCGACACGACCGGCTTGGTGGTGGCCAGCTCGGCCGGGTCGGCGGGGGTGCGGGCCTTGGTCCGCTCCTCGCGGTACAGGACGTAGGCCCGGGCGACCTGATGCTCTCCCGCGCGCATCAGAGCCAGCTCGACCTGGTCCTGGACGTCCTCGACCTGCACGGTACGGCGGGCGCCGCCGCGACTGGTCAGGGCCTCGACGACCCGGCCGGTCAGGTCGGCGACCAGGTCGCGGACCCGGTGAGTGGTACCGGCGTCGTTACCCTCGACCGCCAGGAACGCCTTCGTGACGGCGACCGAGATCTTGGTCGCGTCGAAACCAGTGGTACTGCCGTCGCGGCGGACGACGGTCAGTTGAGTCCCCCGGTCTGCCTCGCCGGCAGCCGATCGGGATGTGGAAGCAATGGACACAGAAGCTCTTCTCTCCCTGCGTGTGCGGAGGACCGCGACCAGGAGGCATGAGCGCATGACGGGACGGACAGCACCGGCCGGAAAACTGTCGTCTCGCCCTGCGACCCACCCTCGAGGTCTCGGACCGCGTGCACCGGCGGTGCACGCGCCGGCGACAGGTATCCGGACTCGCAGAAACTCTCTGCTCACCGTTGCGGGGCAGCTCCGGACTCGCACCGGATTCCCCTGACCGCCAGCTCGACAGACTCTAGGGCAGCCACTAGATCTAGCGGTATCGACACGCCGAATGTCGCACATGTTGTGGTTCTCACGCCGCGACGCCATACAGATCCTGTAACGTCATGATCTCCGATCCGTGATGGATCAGCTCCCGGTTGAGCCGTAACACCACGTGCCCGAAGGGCTCCTCGGCATCCAGTGCGGTCGCCTGACTCAGCCCCACAGTCGCCACATACTCCTCCGGCAACGAGGCGATCCCGTCCTGCCACGCCTCCACCCAATGCGTCAGCCAGGCGACCGCATCCCGCGCGTTCCCGTGCAGGGTGATGTCACCGCGCCCTTGCTCCTTCGGCCCGAACGTCCACTCCCACCGCTCGAAGAACGTTTCGGTCAGATGCGCGATCAGCCATGCGATCGTCCGCGGCCCCCGATGATCCGGCTCGTCCGGCCACTGCGCCACCCACTCACCCGAACCCAGTGACCGATACCGCCCCGCGACATGCCGCCGTACGACGGTCAGCGCCTCGTCGCCCGGCCGCCAGAAGTACTCCTCGTCGGTCAACCGCGCCAGCCGCCCCGACAGCACCATCCAACTGAACCCCAGTTGCCCCCGCACCATAGCCATCGCCGACGGCCGATGCAGCAACTCCCAGTCGAACGCCTCCGGCATCGAACATTCCCTTCGAATCGAACACCTGTTCGAATTGAACCCCGCGCGCCCCCGAAAAGTCAACGTGACCCGATCACGCCGACCCCATGCCCGATGGTGCAGGAGCCGTCACTCCCGGTTGTCCACCGCTGTCAGACCCCCGGATCCTGGTGGCCAGTCCACGATGGGAGAGGGGCATCCGTTGGACCGGATCGTTCTGCGGCCGCACTGTGACCTGCACATGCTCGCCGACGATGTACTGCATCTCCGGCCACTCTGGCGAACCTCCGACGGATCCGGTGTCGATCGGCTGGAGCCGATCACCAACTTCCAGGTGCAGTTCCTCTCGCCGTACCGCAAGGTCGGTGAACGGTTCATGGACCTTCCGGTTCTGGAGGGCGATCGGGTCCGGTCGACCCGTCCTGGCGTCTATCTGTTCCATCTGTGGTTCGGCAACGAGTACATGGTCGGCCGGCTCCAGGTGCACAGCGAGCTGGTCGACTGGTGGTTCGGGCAGGACTCCATCACCACCGGGCGCGACCTTCTGTACGCGCACTCGCAGCCGTCGGTCTACGCGCGGTTCAACGACGGCGATCCCGATGTCGACCTGGTCGGTGACATCACCGACTCCGGCCTGGTCGAGCTGACCAGCGCGGACCCGGCCCGGCTCCGGGTCGAGCCGGGTGACCGGCTCCGTGGGGTCGTCGAGACCTCCGGAGCCGACACCGTGATGGTGCGCGGCCGATTCAAGGGCGGGATGCCGAAGGAGTTGCCGGTTCGCGTCGTCGACTACCTGATGACCAGCCGGCCGGTCCTCGAACCGCTGCGGATCGAGCGGCTCGCCGAGGTGCAGACGGTGCCCAACATGGTCTTCCTGTCCGAGGGGTTCCTGGCCGAGGACCGGGGCCGGTTCGACGCGATGGTCGACGAGATGGTCCACGACATGTTCGAGAAGCCGCGGAACCAGCCGTTCGGGATGCTCGGCGGGTCGATGAACGTCTTCAAGGCGTTCGTGCCGTCGCAGCAACGCGGACTCACCGTCGGCAACCGGATCCGGGACATCCAGGACGACGACCGCAACGGCCGCCCGATCCCCGCGCCGGTCCGGCCGGGCGCCCGCAAGACCTACCAGCTCAGCGACCTGGTCGGCAGAGTCGGCCTGGCCCCGCCGGCCGAGAATCGCCCGGCGGCCGACATCCTGGCCGACTGGCAGCGCCGGCTGCTGAACATCGACCCGGGCCGGGTCCCGGTCGAGCTGATCGAGGAATGGCGGACCGAACGCTCCGACTCGATCCTCGACGCGCGCGACACCTTCTTCGGCCTGATCCGCGGCAGTCGGCTCGCCGACAACATCTCGCGGGCCGGCGGACAACTCGCCCAGCCGGTCGACGACGATCCGGCCAACAGTGTCGTTCGGGAGCTCCAGCGCAGGGTGTACCAGTTCTTCGAGGCGTCGACGGAACGCGTCCTGACGTCCGATCCGCGCCGGCACCCGCCCGAGCTGCAGCTCGGCTACGACCAGACGCCGCGCCGGACCTCGATCACGGATTTCTTCAGCAGCCTGAAGTACTCGCGACCACCGTTCCAGGACATCGGCTCGGTGTGGGTGCCGGATCTTCGCCTGAACAAGCCCAGTCGTGGCCTGGTCGGGATCGTCGTGCACGACGCGCTGGAGGGTGGAACGAACTTCAACGACGGCACGATGTGCGCGGTCACCCTGCAGCCCAAGGGGATCGTCAGCTACGAACGCGACGGCTTCCGGATCCGCCGGAAGATCGCGGGCTACTTCCCGGTGGCGGACCTCAGCGACCTCGGCACCACGTTCGTGCACGAGTTCGGGCACAGCCTGAACCTCGGGGACGAGTACGAGGAGGCCGACGGTGAGAGCCCGCAGGCCGAGGGCACGACAGCCTTCGACAACCTCGCCACCCGGCACGACATCAGGTTGGGTACGGACGGCGAGAAGGTGGACGCGCGGAAGGTCAAATGGCTCGGCCTGCCACGCGTCCGGGAGTCGGCCAGGATCGTTGCCACCGCGTCGGCCACACCGGGCGAGGTGGTGATCCGGATCGACCGCCGCGATGCCGCCCACTGGTACCAGCTGTGGGGACAGCAGCTCAAGGTGTCCGTACGGATCCAGTCGACCTCGGCGCGCGGTGAGCAACTCCTGGGCGGCCCGGCACGGACCCTGACCGGTCTGTCGATCGCCCGGGTCAACCGGGACAACGGCGATGTCGTCCTGACCGGTGAGATTCCGATCGATCTGACGATCTGGGCCGGATCGCTGCTCTACGTGCCGCTCCTGGACGAGAACGGGGCACCGCGGCACCTGGCCGAGCCGAAGGTGCTGGGCTACCTGAACGACCGGCAGGCGCCGATGAACTCGGATCCGGACAATGTTTTCACCAACGACGACGACGATGACCCGAAGAGCATCCGGGACTTCAAGGGGCCGTGCAACTCCAGCCGCCTGATCGGTGTGTACGAAGGCGGGTGGCGGTCCGCAGGTGGCATCTACCGGCCGGCCGGCTCCTGCCGGATGCGGGACAGCCACAGCAACGGCGGCGACGGGGAGTTCTGCTTCGTGTGCAGCTGGCTGATCGTGAACCGGCTCGATCCGTCGTACCACGCGCTGCTGGATTCGGCGCGCTATCCGGAACCGAAGAAGCGGTGAGGCGGCCATGAGCGAACTCGATACGGTCGGCCGGTTGATCGCTGGGGTCGGACAGGCCTTGTTGCCGTTGCGGACGGCGCTGGAGACCGCGGAGGGATTCGACGCGCTGCTGATCCGGCTGGGCTGGCCGCCGGTGCAGGTCCCGGCGCCGATCCGGGATCTCGGGGCCAAGGTCGACCGGCTGTACGACAACCTGACCAGGCTGGTCGGCGAAGGCGGCCTGCAGGTCGGGTCGGCGCCCGGCAGGGAGCCGGTGCTCAACCTCGACGCCGGGACGGTCGCCGCGGCGGTGTCGGCGGTGACCGAACTCGTCGACGCGATCAGCGCCCTCGCGAGTGCACCGGCCAGTGCCTATCCGCCGGACCTGGTGGCGGCCGGGTTCCGCGAGAAGTTTCCCCGCCAGCTGATCGATCATCTGCTCGTCGAGTACCTCGTCGGGCGGCAGCCGCAGCTCGGTTTCGCGCTGCGTACCCTCGGGGTGATCACCGCGAAGTACCAGGCGCCGGAAGGCATCCGGCCGGGGTACATGGCGCGCCGGTTCGATCTGGCGGCCCTGCCGCAGGCTGTCTCGGACCCGGGCAGGATGCTGCGCGAAACGTTCGGATGGGGTACGGCGGACTTCGACTTCGGCGCCTTCGCGTCGCAGGTGGACAACCTGATGACGGCCCTCGGCAACCGGTCGTCGCACGTGCCGCTGGATGCTGCGGCGGCGCAGGCCGTCCAGGGGACGCGAACCGATCGGCCGCGCGCGTTGGAGATCTCACCGTTCCGGCGGGTGGTCGGCGAGGACACCACGAACCGGGTGTCGGCGGCGGTCCGGATGATCGAGCTGCCCGGCGCCGGCGGAACGCTGCCGGGGCTGGCGCTGGTGCCTTCGTTCGAGGGGGTGCTGGGGTTCAAGTTGCCGCTGGCCGAGGACATCGAGCTGATTGTGCGCTCCGATCTGGACTTCTCCGGCGGGGTGGCGGTGCTGATCCGGCCGGGCCAGGGGCTCGAGATCCTGACCGGGTTCGCGGACGGAGCTGCCGGACCGGCGAAGGCGAGCGGGTCGCTGGAGGCGATCGTCGAGCGGGGCAAGGCTGACGGCGAGCCCACCGTGCTGTTCGGGGAGCCGGACGGGACGCGGTTGCAGTACCAGAAGCTCAGCGGAGCCGGGGGGATCCGGCTCGGAAGTGGCGGCCCGGACGTCTTCGGTGAGGTGAGTCTGGATGGGCTCAAGTTCGTCTTCAAGCCGGCCGGAGCCGATGGGTTCATCGGGGCGGTGCTGCCGAAGGATGGGGTGCAGGTCGAGGCTGATGTGACGGCTTTCCCTTATAGACA